>CAZHOY010000088.1:0-6348 GCA_964534695.1 uncultured Actinomycetota bacterium
ATTTATATTAATTTTAACAGTTCTCAGATGGCAAGGGCTATTGATAGGTTGTAGGAAGGAGTATAGCCAGTTATATAATACATAGGTTGCTGATAAAGAAGTTAGTTCTAATGATATTAAAAACTACTTAGAGTTTAAAGATGAGGAACCTCAAATTATTGCTCATAAATATATTAGCGATATGACTGAGAAGTATAGGGATTATAGGAAGATATCGATTTTTAAAAATAGTTAATTATTTGCATCATTTTATGCGATTATTAAGGTTAATTTTAAATAGGTGATTAATTGGATTAGTTTTTAAGGAATAAAAAATATGATAAAATTTCATATATTAAATTGAAAAAAGAAAATATTTATAATAGCAAAAAAACTAGTTGTAAAGTAAATTTTCTTATAAATTCATGATATTAAAAAGTGCTATAAAAATATTTTAAAATTTTAAAGGATTAAAAATTGAACCAAGTAAAAAATAATACAGTTATATTAGAAAAATATCTAGATAACTTTCAAAAAAATCAAAATTTTAAGCAATTACATTATGCATTTGAAATATTTTCAATAATGCAGATTTTGGATGATAAAGAATTACAAACCAATGAAATTGAGGATAGTATAGTGGATGGTGGTAATGATGGCGGAATAGATTCAATAGTTTGTTTTATAAACGATCAATATATTTATACTAAAGAACAATTAGAGGATTTTACTTTTAAACACAATTTTTTAATAGAAATAAATATCATACAAATAAAGTATGAAGATTCTTTCAAGGAAAAATTGCTAAACACAATATACACAAATTTGAGTTCATTATTTGATTTAACAATAATGGATGAAAAAGTTCTCTTAGAGACCCTTAATCCAAGAATTGTAGAGAAAATTATATTAATGAAAAACCTGATTATTAAAACAATGACATCAGGACTAAATGTAAAGTTTAATTTTTCGTATGCGACTAAAGCAAATAATATTGAAGCTAACAGCGTTTTTAATAAAAAAATGATAAAAATAGAAAAATGGATGGAAAAAAATTTTAAAGGTTCAAAAGTAGAATTTAATCTTTTTAGCGCAGAACAACTTATAGATATTTTCCATAAACCTAGAAAAACCAATAGGGAATTAAATTTTAAAGATACACCTGTATCAGTATCATATAAAAAAATCGGAGAAGGTTATTTAGGAATAGTATCGTTAAAAGATTATTATAATTTCATAAAAGAAAACGATAAATTAATTGTATCTATTTTTGATAGTGATGTTAGAGATTGGCAAGGGAATATTGAAGTAAATAAAGAAATTAGAAAAACAATAAAAGATGATTACAGTAGGGATTTTTGGTGGTTGAATAATGGTATTACAGTTATTGCATCCGCCTATAAGCAATATGGGAAATCGTTATATCTGGAAAATATTCAAATTGTTAATGGTTTACAAACATCTTTTGAAATAGCTAATAATTATGAAAAAATTGAAGACGACGAAAGGTCTATTTTAGTAAAAGTTATTATCACAGGAGAAAAAAATACAATTGATAAAATAATATATGCATCAAATAATCAAACAGATATTAGACCAGCAATTTTAAAGGCTACAGAAAATATACATAGAAAAATTGAAGGTTTTTTTCATAGCAATGGTTATTATTATGAGAGAAGAAAAAATTATTACAGAAATTTAGGTATAGAAACAAAAAAAATATTTAATATTCAAAGTACAGCACAAGCATTTGAAGCAATATGCAATTTTAATATTTCTACTGCAAGATCAACTCCAACTAAATTAATTAAAGATGAAAAAAGTTATAAAAATATTTTTAATGAAAATATTGATTATAAAATATATCTAAATTGCTGTTTAATATATAGAAGAGTATATGATTTTATTCTAGCACTTGAAAGTGATAATAAAAATATGATGAAAAATTTTTCTTACCATCTTGCAAGAGTATTAGCATCATTTATAACGAATAAATCTGAATATTTAAAAGAAGATATTAGAGATATAAATGTTGAAAGTATACAAGGTGATTCAATTAAAAGTTCTTATGATTTTTTAAGAAATTTTATACATGAATACCAAAGTAAAAATCAAGATGAGATAATTACTAATTTTGCTAAAATAAGGAAATTTGACGAAGAATTAAATAAAAAACTTCAAGAGGTATTAGATTAAATAAGAATATTTAGAAAGATTTTTATAAATTAACTAATTCACTTAAAATTTGGTTAGAAATTTTACATCTAGTTAAAGCAACACTCCACTATAACATACTAATAAAATTATCCAACTTATTAAATTTAATCCATGATCATACAGTTTTATTATAAAATTCCAGTAGTATATAACTTATTATTTTCCGTCTACAGTATCGCCCTCATAGCTTCCATCATCATCATAAGCATGATCGTCATCAGCACTTGAACCATCGCTAGACGGATTTGAACCTTCGCTGTCGCTCATTTTAAACACTCTTATCCTTTTTTTAGTTTGTTTAACATTTTTATTATATTAGGCGACTATCCCCCTACCACAAGTATACGAAAGGGGGTGGTTTAAATGAATAATCCCCTTTCTATTTTCTGTAAATTCAAGCAATTTATCAAGAGGAAATTAGCTAAATTTCTATTTCCAGAATTGGATAAAATCTACATGGAGGGATTAACGAAGGTTCTTAAGAATAGGTTAAAATAGGATTATTTTATCTTTTCGGAAAGTTCATCAATATTTTTGGATAGATTCTCTAAAATATTTACAATTTCTAACCAAAATTCGAAAGAACCGTATCTATTTGTGTTAGTTCCTAAACTTTGTATTTGTAGAGTTTGGGATTTCATTATTATTCCTTTCCTTAAAGGTTTAATATAAGTGATTTTATTTAATTAACATTATAACAAAAGAAAGAAGATTGAGATATGAATAGCAAAAGCGTAAAATTGAAAGATAGTTTAATATTTAAAAAGGGGAATAATCTAATGACAATAATAGCGGGTATAAAGTTTGATGGTGGAATTGTAATAGCTTCCGATAGCCAAGTTACCCGAGGTGATGAATTGATGAGAACAGATGAAAGGAAGATTGATGAAATAGAGGTTGGCAATATTAAAATAATTTTTGCGGGTGCAGGTGATGGCAGGTTAATTAATCGAGCAAAAGAACAGTTAATTTTAGAGTGTCAAAAAAGAGAAATAAATTCATCTTTGGAGTTTAAGGATGTTTGTGAAGATGTAGTCAATTTTATAAAAGATAGATATGTGGAAGATGATAGGTGTGGGGATGAACCGAGATATCCAAATTTAAGTATTCTAATTGGTGTTTTTATTAATAAAGAACTTAGCTTGTTAAGAGTATATGCTGATGGTGTTGCTATGGACATTAAGCAGTATGAGGTAATTGGCAGCGGCTCGATATTTGCAGAATACATCTTTTCTCGATTTGATAAAAAAAATCTTTCGTCTACCGAAGCGTTAAATGCAGTAATTTATATTGTAGAAGAAATAAAGGAAATTGATCCAAACTGTGGGGGACCGACAACAATATCAACACTCTTTGGAAATGGTAAGTTTTTCAAATATAAGGATTTTGATAAACTAATGAACGATAGAGCAAAAATGCTTCAAGAGAAAGATGATAATATGAAATCAATTTGGCAGAAAATAATACTAAACCCATTTGATATACCAATATTAGACAAAAAACAAGTGGCAATAGAAAATAAACAAAATGAAAAACAAGAAAACAATAAGTAAAAAAGAATTTAAAAGTGTAATTATGCTTGCTTCCCGACCAATAAAAGAAGCTTCTGGAAAATCGGGTAAGAAGAAAGCCTATAATTATAGCGATAAACGAACTCGTCAACGTAAAACTGGAGATACTTCGGGGAAACGCAGTGATATGTCCCGCTAATAGACCTTTTTAACTGCGACCAGAAGCCCTCAATAGTATTTGTGTGAGCAACACCCTCAACCCATTTTTCATCACCGTGGTTTATTGTGAAGTGCTTATATCCTAATTTACTCAAACCATTATAACTTCTGTATTCATCAGTAACGAGATTAATTCCAATTTCAACATTATCTTTTATGATAGATTTAATCGTATGTGATTTTGTATTTTTAGTAACCTTTGCTTTTATAATTCCCTTTCTTTGAGCAAGACCGACAACAGATGTTTTATTTTCAGAACCCCTGCCTCTTTTACCCCTATGCTTCCCACCTATATAAGTTTCGTCAATTTCTACTATATCGGATAAAAGTTCCTTATTCTGTTTAAAGAGTAATCTTATCTGTTTTGCAATTCTCCAAGCACATTTATAAGTAACTCCAAGCTGTCTTTCAAGTTCTTTAGCCGATACTCCATTTTTAGATACAGAGAACAAATACAGGCAGTAAAACCAATTTTTTAAACTCGTTGAGGATTTATGAAATATCGTATCTGCTAATGGGCTTATCTGGTAACCGCAATATTGACAAGCATAACTCTTGCGTCCACTCACTTTATAGAAATTAGTTTCTTTTTTACATTGAGGGCAGACTTTTATATCTCCATAACGATTTTTGAATATCTCATCAAGGCAAGAATTATCATCTGGATACATTCTATTAAAGTCTTTAATTGTAAATCTTTCGTTCATTGTGATTAAATATTAGCAGATTATATACTTGATGTCAAGGGATAAATTTATATAAGGGGATTTTTAGATTTGTCAATATAAACTTGACAATTACACTTTAAAATTATTAAATTACAGAGTAGAGAAAAAACCTATGAGTTTAGATAGCGAGTTTCAAACATTGAAGCTCGTTATCTTTTTCTGGAACCTTATCTCCTTTATTTAAGAAGATTTTGAATGATTCATCGAGTGACTGGTAAAAACCAGATTCCTCGACTATCATTCCAGAAGTAATTAACAATAACTTCATAGGGCACCACCTCCTTTCCACATTAGAATTTAATCAATCCGATATTGTGGTTCTTTCTCTACTCCGCAGTTTTAATTATATCAAATTTAAAGCATTTAATGTAAAAATTTACCCCATTATTTTCAACAAAAAAGATTAATTGATATTTCTATTTAGATATTATATACTTGTAATAGGGGTATAGTTACCTTATATTATATAAAGTTAGATTAGTAAAAATTATTATTACTATATCTAAATATATAGGGAATAACAAGAATTGGGAAAATAATATTATTTAAGATATTCTAAAATATTTTTAATTCTTTTAAAATCTGGTTCTAAATTTAGCAACCCGGGGCAGCCATTTTGAACGATAATCCAAATTTACCAATTCATTAAAAGATTTTTAATTTCGAACTTAAGGCCTATAATTATTAATTATTTTCTTATTTTCTCTACTAAAGCTAGGATTGTTGCTCCTGTAAAAATTAATATCATAGGTAAACAAATAGCAACAATGAACATGTAAAATCTATAACCTTCAGGAATAAAAAAAGCAGTTAAAATTACAAGAACAATCCAAAAAGGTATAACTATAATGCTACAAAACAATAAAAGAATTTTATTTTCTAACCCATCATTAAAAAGTTGTTTAAAGCTTTTTGCCATTTTAGGTATTGGCCTTTTAGTCATTTGATCACTTTTTCTTGAATTTATTAGTCTAAGCAAACAATATTTTATCTCTGCTTATTCAAATGGATTTTTTAAAATTAACTAAATTCCTACCATTGATCATATTCGTAATAGTATATTTTTTCAATAACACATTAATTTTAAGTAGTATAAAAAAAATTGTAAATATTAGATATTTCTTCCAAAAATTGGTTCGAAATTTCGCAACCATGTAAAAGATGAGATATTTAAACGCGATAGTCCGAGAGATACTACGATATAGTATCCAGGAGCAATTCCGCTAAAAAATTAGGTGGATAAATATAAGTTTTCATACAATAATTTTGCTATAAACACAAAATAAATGGAAAAAGGTAAACCCAGGTTTACCTTTTCAATAATGCCATCAGTATCTTCGGTAGCCAATAATCTGATTACCTTACTTTCCCTATAACCTTAGATAGACTACTCCAAACAACGCTTAAATCATCCTCTATTTCTTTTAGATTATCTCCTAAAACAGTGACCTCTCCGGAGTTAACCTTGTGGGTTAATTGATTTAGGTTATTTCCAATCCTTTTTAGGTCTAATATAAGTTCTCTTATCCCAGGTATTACTGTTATCTTCTTATCCAGTATACACTTCCTTATATATTCACTCTGATTGTAGTATGTTTTTGATCTCTTATCTCTATAAGCCATATATTCTTTATCATCCAGGTAACAGGATATATGATGTTTTCTTTTTCTTTCTGGACGCCTAGGCTTAGGAT
>CAZHOY010000089.1:0-6255 GCA_964534695.1 uncultured Actinomycetota bacterium
GTGACATTTTCCCTGAATAACTTAGAGGTGACAATATCGCAGAATAACAACACAGAAGCAAGAAAATACTTGACTATATTAAAATTTCTGTTATAAAATATATGCACACGCGTTTACACGCGCGTTCATATATAAAAGAACAGCTAGATAGGACGATGTGTATAGTAAAGATATAGCTAAATTAGCCGGAGTTTCAAGAAGTACTGTATCTAGGGTAGTTAATAAATATCCTAATGTATCAGTTAAAACAAAAGAAAAAGTAAGTAAAATTATTAAAAAATATGGCTATGTGCCACACGGTCCGGCAAGAACACTTGCAGGTAAACACAATAAAATAATAGGAGTGTTTATAACTAATGTTGACCACAAAAACGAAAAGTTTAATGTTTTCCAAAATACATATTTTTCCCCTTTTGTAGGGGCAGCTATAGATTGTGCTGATAAATTAGGATATAACGTACTGGTTTCAATAATTGATAAGAATAGTGATTTTAAAAAAATAAGAGAGCTCTTTTGTAACAGGACTTTGTCGGGGGGCATCTTTGTAGGAGCATATAACAATCCCCCCGAAATTTTAAATCTAGTAGAATCTGGACATAAACTGGTAATAACAGACCAGGATCAAAAGCACCAGAGTAAGGTAAAAGGAAATTATATTATAGTTAATTCCAATAATTTAGAAGGTTCTTATATGGCTACAAAACATCTACTAGAGTTAGGACATCGGAATATAGCACATATTTGCGGAGACATGAAAAAACTATCTGGATTTGAAAGGCTTAAAGGGTATAAAAGAAAAATGAAAGAAGCAGGGCTTAGAATTAGAAAAGGTTACATATCATATGGAGATTTTACCGAAGATAGCGGCTACAAATGTACTAAAAAACTTTTAATTGGTAAAAATAAAAATAAAATAACCGCTATCTTTTCTTCAAATGATGCTATGGCAATTGGCGCTATTAAGGCTATAACGGAGATGAAACTTAGAACTCCTGATGATATTTCAATTATTGGATATGACGATACCGAAATCGCCAGTTATATTTTACCTCCACTAACAACTATTAGAAGTAATATTCTAAAGATAGCATCAGTTGCCACCAAGAATCTTATAGATTTTATCGAAAACAGTACTAAATCTTCCAAGTTTTATACTGTTCCTACAGAACTGATAGAGAGAAAATCAACTAAAAAATTGGCGAACTAGATTTTGAAATAGATATTCTTTTCTAAATATAATAGAGGAGAAAATAACAAAATATTAAATTAACTAGAACCTGTAATTCTTATAAGTGAATTATAAGATATATTAATCAGAAAGGAGGTTATTTATTGTCAAGAAAAATGAGGTTTATTCGGGTATATGATTTAATAGTTTAAATTTTTATACCAACAAATCTCAGGTAAGTTTTTACAGAGACTAATTGCTAATTAAAAACTTAAAAGGAGGTTAGAGAGTGAAAAAATCATTATTATGGATAACAGTGCTGCTGTTGAGCATTTCAATGGTTGCAGTATTCTCACTAGCAGGTTGCAAGGAAGAAGCTGCTGTAGAAGAAGCTGCTGCAGAAGAGGAAGAAGTTGATCCTGCCAGCTTTGTAGGTGAAATCGATCTTATGACATTTGCCGATGAGTTTGATGTTCAGGGCCCAAACGGCGAACCTACACTGGTTGAATTGTTCAATGAATATTATCCAAATATCACCGTAAATATAACAAAAGTGCCGAGTGGTGAAATTGTTGAAAAGCTGGAAACTGCTTTATCGGCAGGTGTAGGTGTACCTGATGTTTGGGTTGGAGAGCAGGCATGGGTATTGAAATGGATCAATCGAGATGTATGGGAGAATATATCTGCTGACCCGTACAATGCGGAGGAAGCAGCTGTAGATCATTTTGATTACGTTAAAGACCTCAGTAGAGATACAGATGGCAATTTAAGAGCTCTATCTTGGCAGGCAACTCCAGGCGCAATATTCTATAGAAGAAGCATGGCCGAGGAAGTATTTGGAGTATCTGAACCTGACGATGTTTCAGCTTTGATGAGTACATGGGATGGTTATATAGATATGGGTAAACAAATCAGAGATGAACTCGGTGGTTTTTTGGTTGCAGGTCCCAGGGACCTACAGAGACTCTTTTTCTTTGCTAAACAGCAGCCGTGGGTAGTAGATGGTAACCTAGTTATAGAAAATGTTGTACTGGATTTTCTGGATATGGCAAAAGAAATAAGAGATGAAAATCTTGATGCCGGCGCTCTTACATGGTCAGCTGAATGGTCCGCAGGTATGAATACCAACGTATTCACTTATGTAATGCCAACATGGGGTCTGTTCTTCGTAATAGATCCTACCATAACCGAACCAGCAGAGCCAGTAGAAGGTGTGGAATACAGCTTTGGAGACTGGGGTCTAGCACATGGTCCTGCTTCTTATATGTGGGGCGGTACATGGCTCGGTATTTCCAAGGATAGTGAAAAGAAAGACCTTGCTTGGGAATTTATTAAATGCTTGACCACAAATAAAGACTTCCTGCTAGAATGGGCTAATTATAGAGGTGACTTTACTTCAGATGCAGTTCTTGATGCAGAAATTGCTGAAACTGCTTCGTGGCCTTCTCTGGCTGGACAGAATCATTATCAGTACTTCCTAGACGAAGCTATTGCACTTAGTGATTCAGGTTGGGCTAGTAGAATAACTGAGTATGATGAGGATATCCAGAATGCATTTATGGATGCTCTTGGCGACTATGTTGATGGAAATACAACCAGAGATGAAGCCATCCAGGCATTTAAAGATGCAGTAGCTGCTTTATATCCGGAAATCAGCGTTGAATAAACAATAAACATAGAGTAAACTTAATAACTGTACTTTAAAGTTATTAAAATATCAGGGGTATCTTTTAAAAGATGCCCCTGATTATTAAGGTTACAAAATTTATTTTATTAAGGAGAGAGGTGAAGTGAGAAAATTTTCATTTCGAACTAGAAATTACGGGTATATATTTATACTACCTTTCTTTATATTCTTCATTTCACTGCAGCTGTATCCTATTTTATACACATTTTTTCTTAGCTTTACCAATCTAAGCACATCTGCTCCAGAAGGTGATTTTATTGGATTTAGCAATTATATAAGGCTTTTTACGGATAAATTTTTTCTACAGTCAATATGGAACACCTGGAGAATATGGATACTAAACTTTATCCCACAGTTAATTTTTGCTGTAGGTCTAGCTTCGATACTTACTAGAGATAAGATTAGAGGCAGGAGTTTATTCAGAGGGGTTTATTTCTTGCCCAATCTAGTAACAGCAGCATCTGTTGGAGTATTATTTAATGTGTTGTTGGGATGGAAAGAAGGTACAATTAATAATATCCTGGTAGCATTGAGGATAATACCGGAAACTGCAAAAATACACTTTCTGGCCAGCCCGGTATGGATAAGCTCATCTGTTTCTATAATATTGTGGTGGATGTGGTTTGGCCACAGCATGATTCTTTTTATGGCCGCTATTATAGCGGTGCCAAGGGATCTATATGATGCGGCTGCTGTCGATGGAGCAAATGCGTGGAACTCTTTCTGGAAAATAACGCTTCCCCAGATCAGGCCTGTTATGGTTTATGTGCTTATAACTTCTCTAATTGGTGGTTTAAATAACTTTGACATACCTTTTGTAATGGGAGAGGGGCAGAATCTGGGAGGAGGCGGGCCACAGAAAGCAATACTTACCATGGTTATGCACTTATATAACATGGCCTTCACCGGTGGACGACAGCGCGGTTATGCCGCTGCAATTGCAGTTGCTTTATTCATAATGGTTTTAATATTTTCCTTAATTATTTTTAGAGCTATGACCAGAGATAGAGATACTGAAAAGGAGAACAGGGGGGTATAAATATGAAGAAAAGATTTAATATGGGCCTATTCTTTAGCAGGTTTTTTCTCTATTTATTTCTGATAGTACTAGCTGTAATCTGTTTTACACCATTCTATATTATGATAATTAATGCAACCAGGAGCACTCAGGCAATTAACTTGGGGATTTCTTTAGTACCAGGCAAGGCTATTGTAGATAATTACTCGGCAATGATAAAATCATTGCCGATATGGAGAGGATTCTTGAACAGTTTAATAATAGCTGTACCTTCCACCATACTTGCAGGTTATTTTGGGGCATTGACCGCTTATGGATTTTCTAAATTTAGGTTCAGAGGCAACAGATTTTTGTTCTGGATTGTGCTTGGAACTATGATGATACCGCCGCAGCTGGGGATAATAGGTTATTTCCAATTAACGGTTAAATTACATTTAATAAACACCTACTGGGCTTTAATCTTGCCGGCTATGGCAACTGCAGCCACTGTATTTTTTATAAAAATGTATATTGATGCCAACGTGGATCCTGCTTTAATAGAAGCGGCGAGAGTTGATGGGAGCAGTGAGTTTCGTACATTTAATATAATAGTTCTTCCAATAGCATTCCCCGCAGTTGCTACTATGTCTATTTTAAATTTTATATTCTCGTGGAATAATTATTTGACTCCCCTGGTTTTACTGTTCGATCAGAAAAAATATACATTACCAATTATGATCACTCTGGTCAAAGGACAATTTAAGCAGAATCTCGGTGCCCAATACTTAGCTATAGCCATTGCAATTGTACCGATACTGATAGCTTTCACCATTTTCTCAAAATATATTATTGGAGGAATATCTTCAGGAGCTCTCAAGGAATAAAAAATGGTAAAATTTAAATAAGAGCTTATATGTGAGCCCATGAGCTTAACTAGGTTCATGATGTTGAGTGAATAAGATATAACTTTTTTAGGACAATAAATAGTGAGAATGAATATATATGGTCGTTTCGATGATGAAAATAAGGAATATGTTATAACAAGACCGGATACTCCCCTGCCCTGGATAAATTATTTAGGCTGTGAGAAATACTTTGGCATTATTTCCAATACGGCAGGGGGCTATAGCTTTTATATGGATGCAAGGCTCCGCCGCCTAACCCGCTATAGATATAATAATATTCCGGTGGATAGTAGCGGAAGATATTTTTATATCAAAGATGGTGATATATGCTGGAATCCCGGATGGAAACCTAGCTGTACACCGCTGGATGAGTACTCCTGCCGCCATGGCCTTGGTTATACCATTATAAGGGGTAAGAAAAATGGAGTTGAGGCAGAAGTAACCTATTTTGTTCCCCTTGGGGAAAACATGGAGATATGGGAACTTACCCTAGCCAATAATTCAAAACAAAAAAAGAAAATAACCCTCTTTTCATTTGTGGAATTCTGTCTCTGGGACGCCATGGATGACATGACCAACTTCCAGCGTAATCTTAACACCGGCGAAGTGGAAGTGGAAGGTGAAACCATCTTCCATAAAACTGAATATAGAGAACGCCGGAATCATTACGCATACTTCACCAGCAGTCATAAAATAGACGGGTTTGATACCAGCCGCGATGCCTTTATCGGTGTTTATAACGGATTTAAAAATCCCGCAGCCGTTATCAATGGGAAGTGTACCAACTCTGTTGCAAATGGCTGGTACCCTGTAGGTGCTCATCAGGTCAATATTGTTTTAAATCAGGGGGAAAAGAAAAAACTTCATTTCATACTGGGTTATATTGAAAACAAGGAAGATGAAAAATTTTCGGCTCCCAATATTATAAATAAAGCATCGTTTCAGGTCAAGATGAAAGCTTATAAAAGTTCTGAAACTGTAAATGAGGCCTTTAACAGGGTAAAGATGTACTGGGGTGAACTGCTTGGAAAATACAGTATGAAAATAGACAATAAGCATGTGGAACGCATGGTTAATATATGGAACCAGTATCAGTGTATGGTAACTTTTAACTTATCCCGCTCTGCATCCTTTTATGAATCAGGTATTGGGCGCGGGATGGGATTCAGGGATTCAAATCAAGACTTACTTGGTTTTGTACATATGGTTCCGGAACGCTCACGGCAGAGAATTCTGGACATTGGTTGCTGTGGAAGCAAGACTAATATCGGATAGTGGAGCCTATGTATATCTCAGTTCCTGGGTTCTCCTTTATTCCACCGTCCACTCAACGGGACCGTACAACGTTCCAAATGTTAGAGTTGATACCTACTCAGTATTGACAAATAACATTTATACCAGTGCCTACCGGGGATTTGGGGCAATGCAGCCGGCAGTTGCTTATGAGTCGCAGATGGACATCCTTGCGAAAGAGCTAAAGATGGATCCATTAGAGTTG
>CAZHOY010000090.1:0-6217 GCA_964534695.1 uncultured Actinomycetota bacterium
GCACCGGTCTCCAAAACCGGGTGTTGGGGGTTCGAGTCCCTCCAGCCCTGCCAGTAATCAAGAGAGGATAATCTTATAATGGCTAAAAGGAAGGTTTCAAGAAAATTTAGAAAAAAGGCGATGCTGGAAAGACAGATGCAGGAAAGAAAACCTCCATCGCAGCCAAAGAAAAAGATAAATTGGAAGCAGTTCATAAAAAAGCTGCCTTTGAGGATTGTTAAATTTTTCAGGGATGTGGTGCATGAATTGAAAAGGGTCACCTGGCCCACCAAGAAAGCACTTTTGACTTATACTATTGTAGTAATAATCACTATTATTATTTTTGCTGTTATTCTGGGAGTTTTTGACTTTGGTTTTATACAATTGCTGGATTTTATAGCAAAAGCAAAAATTTAATGGTTTGGTGGTTTAAATGAGACCGAGATGGTATGTAATAAATTCATATGCGGGGTATGAAAACAAAATAAAAACCAACCTGGAACATAGAATAGAATCTATGAATATGGGTAATAAGATTTTTGAAATATATATACCTAAAGAAGACGTGGTTGAAATCAAAAGCGGAAAGAAAGAGATTTCATCCAAAAGAGTTCTTCCCGGTTACCTGTTGGTTAAGATGCATCTGGATGACGATTCCTGGTATGTGGTAAGAAATACCCCCGGGGTTACCGGTTTTGTGGGAAGAGAGGATAAGCCAATTCCCTTATCGGATAATGAAGTTAAGAGAATTATGAAAAGGCAGGATACCGAAAAGCCCAGACCAAAAACTGATTTTGAAATCGGGCAGCCTGTAAAAGTCACCATGGGACCATTTGCGAATTTTGACGGTACTATAAATGAGATAAATCTGGATCAGGGTAAACTGAAGGTGCTGGTTTCTATATTTGGAAGACAGACACCGGTTGAGCTTAATTTTAATCAGGTCTCTAAAATATAGAAAAAAATTGAAATATTTCTGCAAGTATGTATAATACGATTTTGTTTGGTTAGAGGTAATTATTTATGGCTAAAGAAATTACAGCACAGGTTAAATTGCAGATTCCGGCAGGGCAGGCAAATCCTGCTCCTCCCGTAGGTCCTGCTCTGGGGCAGCATGGGGTAAATATAATGGAATTCTGCAAAGCCTTTAATGAAAGAACAGCAAAAGAGCAGGGGATGATTATTCCCGTGATTTTAACTGTATATAAAGACAGGAGTTTCAGTTTTATAACCAAAACTCCTCCTGCTGCGGTTCTTATTAAGAAAGCCATAAACCTGGAAAAGGGTTCAAGTGAACCCAATAGAGAAAAAGTTGGAGAGATTTCAAGGAAGCAATTAGAAGAGATTGCAAAAATCAAATTAAAAGATTTAAATGCCAGAAATATTGAACATGCGGTTAAAATAATAGAAGGAACTGCTAAAAATATGGGAGTTAAAGTAGGTTCCTAGAGTGGTTCCGCAGCAGCAGTTGAGTATTTTGTATAAAGTGCCAGGCAAGAGGGTGGAAAGCTTTGAAGAGAGGAAAAAAATATATATCAAAGTCGGAGAATCTGGATAAAAATAAATTAGTGGGGCCGGCAGAAGCAATAAGCTGGGTAAAGCAAAACCATTATACCAATTTTAATGAGTCTATGGATATTAGTATGAATTTAGGTATTGATCCAAGGAAAGCCGATCAGATAGTGAGAGGAATCATAGTCTTGCCTCATGGAACCGGAAAAGTTCCCAGGGTACTTGTTTTTGCCCAGGGAGAAAAAGCTGATGAAGCAAAAAAAGCAGGAGCGGATTATGTAGGGGGAGAGGACCTTGTGGAAAAGATCAGCAAAGGATGGCTGGATTTTGAAGTATGTATCGCCGCACCTGATATGATGAAGAATATAAGTAAAATTGCTAAAATTCTGGGTCCCCGTAAATTAATGCCCAATCCTAAATCCGGTACAGTTACTTTTGAATTAAAAAAAGCAGTGGAGGATTCAAAAAGAGGAAGACTGGAATACAGGACCGATAAAAATGGGGTAATACACTGTACCATAGGCAGGGTATCCTTTGATTTGAAAGAATTACTTGAAAACTACGCAGCTCTGGTGGATGCAGTCACAAAGTCAAAGCCTGCTTCGGCTAAGGGTAAATACATAAAAAGTATTTATATTTCGGCAACTATGAGCCCCAGTGTGAAAATTGATCCGAATAAAAGTATGGAGATAGAAGAAGTAGCATAGGGAAATTAGAATGAATTAATATAAAGTTATATAATATAATTGCAGCCCTAGACAGTAGGTGTTATACGGGTATCCGGTAACTTAATTTCCTACCGAGGTTGATTTAAAACTAATTGAATCGGCCTTTGAAACAACTGGGGTCGATTTTATTTTATATATTTTTTTAGAATGTGATCTGGAGGATAATGTGGCCAAACAAGAAAAAATAAATAAAGTGGAAGAACTTAAAGGAATATTCAAAGATAGCCGTGGTCTTATTTTCACCGATCATAGCGGGCTTAAAGCTGAAGATGCTGTAAGAGTAAGAGACAAACTGGTGGAAGTGAATTCTTATCTTAAAATAATAAAAAATACTCTTGCTCTTATTGCGGCTAAGAATGTTTTTAAGGAAATGGATCTGGAAGAAATACTAAAAGGACCAACCAGCATTGTTGTAAGCAAGGGGGATATGGCTTCAGCAGCTAAAGTAATAGAAAATTTTTCAAAAGATCTGGATACACTGAAGGTAAAAGCAGGAATACTTGAGAATAAGCTTTTAAATTCTGAAGAAGTAGAGAAATTTGCCAGTTTACCTGGAAGAGAAGTACTGCTTACCAATCTGGCGGTATCAATTAAATCTCCAATAATCAGGCTGGTAAACATTTTAAATGCCCTGAACAGAGATTTAGTGTATATACTGAATGCTATTAGAGAAAAAAAAGAAAGGAATATTAATTAAAGGAGGAATAATGGCTGAGATAAAAGAAGAAAGTGGTAAATTAAAAGAAAAAGAAGATGAAAGCAAGAGCGAGCCTGCAGTAGCGGAAGAAGCCAAAGAAGACAAAAGCAAGGAAGAGCCAAAGGCTGCCGAAGTAAAAAAAGAAGAAAAGGCGGCAGAAGAAATAAAAACGGGTGAAGTGAAAAAAGAAACAGTTAAAGTTAAAGAAAAAAAGAAAGAAAAAATGGTGATTAAAAGTAAAGTAATAAACGAGCTTCTAAACACGATCGAAAATATGACCGTACTTGAACTTTCTGAACTTGTAAAAGCTCTTGAAGAAAAATTTGAAGTCAGTGCGGCAATGTCAGTTGCTGCTCCTGTTGCCGGCGGGGCGGCTCCATCTCAAGGAGAGGCACCTGCTGAAGAAAAAACAGAATTTGATATTCAGTTAAAATCGGTTGGAGCTAAAAAAATACAGGTTATAAAAGTAGTGAGATCTGTTACCAGTCTTGGCCTGAAAGAAGCAAAAGAATTGGTTGATAAGGCACCGAATGTTGTTAAAGAGAAAGTTACAAAAGAGGAAGCTGAAAATATAAAGAAGCAATTGGAAGAAGCCGGCGCTGAGGTAGAAATAAAGTAAGATTGGTGAAAATTTTTAAGTTATAGACAGTAAAGGAAGTCTGACAATCATTCATGCATTTATTTACTGTCTATAAGTTTCTTTGTCGATCCTTTTTTAAGGCTATATTGATTTCAGATATGTTTATAAAATAGTTGACACTTAATTTATATTTGATAAACTATTAGTTTGTCAGTTTTTCCTGAAAATAATTACCAGTAGTATTTTATATAGTCTTTAGCCGTAACATTGGTATTTATTTTAATTTTAGCATATCACTTTTTACTGCTTTATTAAACTTAAGATATTATAAAGAGGAGAATAAATTAATGCAAAAAACCAAAAAAATCCAGAGGTACAATTTTGGAAAAATTCCAAAATTAATGGATATGCCCCACCTTCTGGATATACAGAGAAAATCCTTTCAATGGTTTGCAGAGAAAGGACTTCTGGAAGCTTTAAAGGACATCTCGCCTATAGAAGATTTTACAGGTAATATGTCGCTTGAGTTTATAAACTATAGCTTTGATGATGTAAATTCAACTCCCGATGAATGTAAAATGCAGGATATGTCTTATACCGCCCCCCTGAAAGTGCTTTCCAGGTTTATAAATAAAGAAACCGGTGAAATAAAGGAGCAGGAAGTATTTATGGGAGATTTTCCCATGATGACAGAAAAAGGGACCTTTATTATTAATGGGACAGAGAGAGTAGTAGTATCCCAGTTAGTTCGCTCCCCGGGGGTATATTTTGATACGGATATAGATAAAAAAACCGAAACAGATATATATATGTGTAAGGTAATACCAACAAGAGGCTCATGGATTGAGATTGAAACAGATAAAAAGAACATTGCATATGTGAGAATAGACAGAAGAAGGAAGTTTTTACTTACTGTTTTCTTAAAATCCGTGAGTTTTGGAAATAATGAGGAACTGTTAAACATTTTCGGGCCGTACGATAAAAAAGGCTGTATTAAAAGCACTCTAGAGAAAGATTTTACCGAAACCGAGGAAGAAGCGTTAATAGAAATATATAAAAAATTAAGGCCCGGGGAACCACCAACAGTGGAGAGCTCCAAAAATCTGATAAACTCCTTATTTTTCAATCCAAAAAGATACGATTTTGGGAAAGTAGGGAGATATAAAATGAATCAGAAGCTAATGGAAGAAACCGATAAGAAGATTTTAGATAAGGTTAATGCCATTAATGCCAAGATCGGTATAGATACAAATGAGAAATATATTCTGAACTGCAAGGATATATTCCTGATAGTTAAGTATCTGGTTCAGCTGATGAGCGGTATAGGAGAAGTAGATGATATTGATCATTTTGGCAATAGACGGGTTAGAAATATCGGGGAGCTTATACAGAACCAGGTAAGAATTGGCCTTTCAAGAATGGAAAGAGTGGTGAAGGAAAGAATGACCACTCAGGATGTTGATATAATAACCCCAAAATCTTTAATCAACATCAGGCCTTTGGTTGCCAGCCTAAAGGAATTTTTTGGCAGTGGCCAGCTTTCACAGTTTCTGGACCAGACCAATCCTTTGGCTGAAATTACTCATAAAAGAAGACTCAGTGCTCTTGGACCTGGTGGATTAAGCAGGGAAAGGGCGGGATTTGAAGTAAGAGACGTCCACCCGTCCCACTATGGGAGAATGTGTCCTATAGAGACCCCTGAAGGCCCTAACATTGGATTAATTGGCTCTCTGGCCAGTTATGCAAGATTGAATGAGTATGGATTTATAGAGACACCTTACAGAAAAGTTATTAATGGTAAATTAAACGATAAGCTGGAATATTTATCTGCGGATGATGAAGAGAATTATATAATCGCCCAGGCAACTGCAAAAATCGGAAAAGGTGGAAAATTTACAGAAGACAGGGTAATGGCCCGTTCGGGTGATGAAATAGTAACCGTCGAACCCAAAATGCTGGATTATATGGATGTTTCACCGAGACAGATTTTTAGCGCTGCTGCATCACTTATACCGTTTCTGGAACATGACGACGCCAATAGGGCGCTTATGGGTTCCAACATGCAGCGCCAGGCAGTACCGTTGATTGTTCCTGAACCGCCTCTGGTGGGAACGGGAATGGAAGAAGAAGTTTCAAGAGACAGCGGGGTTTTAATTCTTGCCAGGGATGACGGAATAGTAGAAGAGGTATGTGCAGATTACATCAGGGTAAATTACAGAAATGAAAAAAATTATATTCATCATCTATATAAATTCAGAAGGTCAAACCAGGGGACCTGTATAAATCAGAAACCCATTGTAAAAGAGGGTGAAAAAGTCAAAAAAGGTCAGGTGATTGCAGACGGGCCTGCCACCAGCTTGGGCGAATTGGCACTGGGTAAAAATTTAAGAGTGGCCTTTATGTCCTGGGAAGGATATAACTACGAGGATGCAATTATTATTTCAGAGAGATTGGTAAAAGAGGATATTCTATCCTCTATTCATATTTCAAAACATGAAGTAGAAGCCAGGACCACGAAGCTGGGAGCAGAAGAAATAACCAGAGATATTCCGAGCATAGGAGAAGAAGTCTTAAAGAATCTGGATGAACTTGGAATTATAAGAATCGGAGCCGAAGTAAAACCGGGAGACATACTGGTGGGCAAAATAACTCCAAAAGGTGAGACAGAGCTTACGGCAGAAGAAAAATTACTCAGGGCAATTTTCGGTGAAAAAGCCAGGG
>CAZHOY010000091.1:0-2703 GCA_964534695.1 uncultured Actinomycetota bacterium
GAAAGGATAACTTAAGCATAAAAAATTTATTAACATGAGTTTCCTTTTAGTTGCTATATTATAATTAAAAAGGTTGTAATAGTTATATATAAAGGTTTTCATGAAATTAAAAATTTCGGTAGAAAGTTTTTAATAGACCGAATTTTATTAGGTTCTTTGACAAACGAATAAAAATAGATAACAACTAAGACTGCGATATGGGAAATAGTGCAAAGGTTTGCCGTAGCAGCAAGACCTATAACAGAAGGCTTTTACATAAGGATTGAAAGCAAGTGAGAAAATACTCTTTCACTGCTGTTATTTCTTTTCTTAAAGTCTCTTTTAAAGGCTTCAGATCCGTAGTCGATCTCAGCTCTTATGCTCTCTCGTCCATATCGACCCTTAAGTATCTATAACAACCGGAGCCGTTTACAAACCGGGGATTAAACCAGGGACAATACGGATGGTTTCCGGCAAACTTCTTTGAGCCTTTTATGAGACAGACAAAGTTATGACGGTTTCTGTTCCACCAGATACCTCTGGAGAGCATCTCAAATCCTGCAATGCAATACCCTTCCTTTTAAGAGTTGCTGTTACGCTCCTGTATCACTTAGTAGGGATACTCATAGCAAATTTTTTAATGGTATCTCGTCAATATCAGCATCAAGCTTCTTTTTGGCCAGGTTATTCTTAGGCCTGTAGTAGTATGTTGATCTTGATATACTCATCAGGTTACATCCGTTCTTAACCCCTCCAAATTGGGACCGGTTATTATGGATGAAGGTTCTTTTCTCCTTACAAGTGCAAACTCTTTTTCTTTTTTTAAAAGGTAGTTTTTCATGGTGAGCTTTCCTACCATGTGCTCAAGCTCACATATTTTCAGTTTCAGCTTACGGAGTTCAGTATCAGTAGCTGATGTTCCATGGAATTCTCCCTCCATGTATTGGATTTTCCATCTGGTTATAAGCCCTGGGTGTATTTCATTTTAGAAGATGGAGGGCAACTCTAAAATGGGTAGTGCCTAAAAACCACGCCAGTAAAGGGTTTCAGAGTTTCGTGAAGGCCACTATATATATTGATAGGAGGTAACTATTGAAGTTTGGATTTTTGAGCGCAATATTATTCGATTATTCTTTCGAGAAAGTTATTAATTTTACCTCTGATAGTGGATTTAACTGTGCTGAGTTAATGTGTTGGTCGGAAGATAATAAATCCGAACGATGTTATGCAGAAGTAATATATATAAATGTTAACAAGCTTAATGAAAAAAAGTCGATGAGATTAATTGCTATTTAAAAAATAAGGGTATCTCTATTGCAGCTCTTGGATACTATCCTAATCCATTAGAAAACAATTCTGAAAAAATGGCTTTTTCTTTATTTCATATTAAAAAGTACATTGAGGATGCAAAAATAACTGGGGGTAAAAAACTTCAGCACCTTTATTGGTAATGACCAATTTCACAGTATTAGTGACAACATGGAAACATTCAAAAAAGTATGGCCGTATATTATCAAATTTGCCGAACAACTCGATATAAAAATAAGTATCGAGAACTGCCTATGTATTTTTCACATAACGAATGGCAAGGTGGCAAAAACCTAGTAACTTCACCAAAAATCTGGCGAGATATGTTTTCCATTATTAATAGTGACCACTTTGGTTTAAGCTATAACTCTTCACACCTGGTGTGGCAACAAATGGGTTATATCAAACCGATTTATGAATTCAAACAAAAAATTTTCCACTTCCACATTAAGAACGTGAAGTTGTTTAAAGATAATCTAGTACCATGCTTAATAAACACCATAATAAATAAAAATTATTAAAAGGAAGGATTAAAATGAAACTAGGAGTGCTAACAGCCATTTTTTATAATTCACATCCCAAATTTGAAAATATGTTAGATAAAGTTAAAGATTTAGGTTTGGAAGCAGTAGAGATAGGTGTGGGAAATTACTCGGGTGATACCCATTGTAATGCTCAGGGACTTTTAGAAAGTAATGAAAAATTGAAGTTATATAAAGAGGAAGTAGAAAAAAGAGATCTTATAATAAGTGCATTAGCTGTGCATGGGAATCCTCTTCATCCTGATGAATCTATCGCAAGAGAACATAATAAGAAGATAAACGACACAATTCTTTTAGCACAAAAGCTTTGTGTATCAACAATTACTTTGTTTTCTGGGTGTCCAGGTAGTTCAGAGAATGACAAATACCCTAACTGGGTAACCTGTGCCTGGCCAAATGATTATTCTAAAATTTTAAATTGGCAGTGGGAAAAGAAAGTAATCCCCTACTGGAAGAAAGTGGGCAAATTTGCAAAAGATCACGGAGTCCAGCTGGCTATTGAGATGCATCCAGGATTTGTGGTATATAATACTGAAACTCTTCTTAAGCTAAGAGAAAATGTGGGAGATGTAATTGGAGCAAACTTTGATCCAAGTCACTTATTCTGGCAAGGAATTGACCCCATTGTTTCAATGAAAAAAATATCTGAGGCAGGAGCACTGTTTCATATACATGCCAAAGATGCAAAAATTGATAATTACAATACTGCACTAAATGGAGTTCTGGATACTAAATCATTTGTAGATATAAAGAATAGATCATGGTTGTTTAGAATTGTTGGTTACGGTAACGGGTACGATTGGTGGAAAAGTTTTGTATCTCAGTTGTTTAAGGAAAATTACAATTATGTTTTAAGTATTGAATATGAAGATGC
>CAZHOY010000091.1:2803-6209 GCA_964534695.1 uncultured Actinomycetota bacterium
CTCATATTGAAGCTTTAAGACGCCTGGGATATGTAAATATAGTTGCTATAGCTGATATAAATATAAAAGTGGCAAAAGAAAAAGCAGAACAATTAAATGTTGATAAAGTTTATGGAGACTATAAAGAATTGCTTGCAGAGAAAACTATAGAAGTCGTTCATATATGTACACCGAACCATCTTCACTATCCCATAGCAAAGGAAGCATTACTGGCTGAAAAACATATTGTATGTGAGAAACCATTAGCCATTAACTCTGAACAAGGTAGAGATTTGTTGGAGTTGGTAAAAAAGACAGAACTTACAGCAGCAATACATTTTAACTTGAGATTTTATCCTTTAATTCAACAAGCAAAAGCGATGGTAAAAGCGGGAGAAATAGGTGATATATTAGCAGTAAATGGCTCTTACCAGCAAGATTGGCTACTTTATCAGACAGATTATAATTGGAGATTAGAACCAGAATTTAGTGGTAAATCCAGATCAGTAGCAGATATAGGCTCTCATTGGCTGGATATGATTGAGTATATTAGTGGAATAAAAATAGAAATGGTATGTGCAGATTTTTGCACGTTTTTCAAGACAAGAAAAAAACCCATAAAGCCTGCTGAAACTTATACCAGGAAAATTCTAAAATCTTCAGACTATGAAGATATAAAGATAAATACAGAAGACTACGCTACGGTGTTATTAAGATTTAATAATGGAGCACACGGTTCAATGACAGTTAATCAGATGGCAGCAGGTAGGAAGAATAGATTAACCTTTGAAATATATGGGACGAAGATGTCAATAGCGTGGAATAGTGAAAATCCCAATAAGATGTGGATCGGTAAAAGGGATTCTAAAAATGAGTTGTTAATAAAGGATCCTTCCTTAATGAATAAATCAGTAAGGCAATATGCCTGTTATCCTGGTGGTCATGTAGAAGGATTTCCAGATACATCCAAGCAACTATTTAATAATGTATATAAACAAATTTTAGCAGGAAAAAGATTCAAGTTTGATTTTCCTACTTTCATAGATGGGTACAGGGAATTAATTCTTTGCGAGGCTATATTTGATAGTGCAAGAAAAAAAAAGTGGAAAGAAGTTAAATAAAATATTTCACATGGTATAGTTTTTCTAAAAAATTTTATATAAATATCTTATAAAAAGCTTTATTTACTCTTAATAAATTAAACATTGGATAAAAATGAAATATATTTTAGCAGTTGATGGAGGGGGTTCGAAAACGATTGTTCAAATTGCAGATGTTAATGGAAAGGTTATTTCTGAAGCCATTTCCGGTTCAAGTAATTGTAGAAGTGTTGGAATAAATAATGCAACAAAAAATCTCAATACAGCTATATTTAATGCCGTTAAAAATTTAAAAGCGTACAGAAAGGCTCATTTTATAAGCTCCTGTTTTGGTTTTGCAGGTAATAACACAGAAGGAGACTTTAAAATTTACAAGAAAATTACATTTAATAACAAACTAAGCAGCTTTCTTTATCCAAAAAGAACCATTATCTGTAACGATACAAGAATTGGTCTTGAGGCAGGAAGTAAGAGTAAAAATAAAATAATAATTATTGCCGGGGCTGGTTCTAACTGTTTTGGAATTAATGAGAAAGAGGAAAAGGCAGGAGCAACTGGCTGGGATTATATTCTTGCAGATGAAGGCAGTGGCTACGAAATAAGTATTAAAGCCTTAAAGGCAGTTATGAGAGCTTATGACAGACGTGATAAAGAAACTTTGCTTTCAAGAACAATATTGGAATCTCTGAACTTAAAAAAAGTATTAGATTTAATCAATTGGGCATATAATGAAACATTTACAAAACAAAGAATTAGCTCATTGGCTAAAACAGTATGTATGACTGCACAAATGAAAGACAAGATAAGTATTGATATATTAGGCAGTGAAGCGCGAGAGGTTGTAATTTCTGTTACAGCTGTTGCTAATAAGCTTGGCTTTAAAAATAAGGAATTTGATCTTGTTCTTGTTAGTGGCTTATTTAAGTGTGAAAA
Source organism: uncultured Actinomycetota bacterium (assembly GCA_964534695.1). GTDB lineage: Bacteria > Actinomycetota > Humimicrobiia > Humimicrobiales > Humimicrobiaceae > CAZBSE01. The sequence goes on from CAZHOY010000091.1 coordinate 4,816, forward strand.
GTATTTTAAAAATATTATAGTAAATAGATTAAAGGAAAAGTTTCCACATATTAATTTTAAACCACTAGTAAGGAACCCAGTAGAAGGAGCTATGATACTGGCTATTAAAAAGTTGAAAGATGCTAATAATATTACTCAGTCTATATAAATTACAATGGGACTGTAACAGATTGGGCCTGTTGCCAAACTACCCATAATCCTGTATAATCATAGTTAATCAACTATTATTATATCAGGAGTAAATTATGGGCTATCCTGCAAAAGTGCAGCAAATCACCAGAAAAGATTTCAATCAATATTACATAAACTTTCCCAGAGCTATTGCTATGGCAATGAAGTTTTCCAAAAGTGACCCTGTAGAATGGGAGATAGTAGACAAAGATACCTTAATATTAAAAAGAAAGAAGGTGAAAGTTGCAGGGCAAAAAAGAATTTAAGCAAAGAATCTATTACAATATTAATCTAGATTCCCTGGTACCGGAGGATCACTTTTTAAAGAGGCTGGAAAAACTTCTCTCTTTTGATTTTGTAAGGGATATTACTAAAAGTTATTATTCTCATACCGGTAAATCATCCATTGATCCGGTGGTACTTGTAAAGATGCTTCTTATTGGATACCTCTTTGATATAAGATCAGAAAGAAAACTGATAGAGGAAATCTCCCTTAATCTGGCCTACAGATGGTGTATCGGATATGACCTTGATGAGGAGGTCCCCAATCACAGTATTTTCTCCAAAGCAAGGGCAAGATTCGGAAAAAAGATCTTTAAAGAAATATTTACAGAGATCCTAGAGATTGCCATAAGCTATGGAATAGTTTCGAAAGAGGACATTCTTATTGACAGTAGCATAGTAAAAGCTGATGCATCATCAGGCTCCATTATAGAGATAAATCTTTCTCCGGAGGAGTACTGGAGAAAACTAGATGAATCAGAAAAGGCCAAAAGCCCTGCTGGCAGAAAGCCTAAATCAGACACCCCTGTAAATACAGGTTCTCATTTTAAGGGAGAGCCTGACAAAGACAAAATGGGAAAAAGAAGGAGAAGGACTAACTCCTCTTATCTTAAGAAAAGATCGACTACTGACCCTGATGCAACATTATTCTACAGACCAGGAGCAGGAAGCTGTCTTTCATATAAAGCCCACATGTCAACAGACACAAATGGTATTATTACTGCGGTATCTGCTTCTCCAAGCTCTCTCCACGATACCGGCGCTGTTCCGAGACTTATTGAATCTCATGAGAAGATTATGGGGACTCCGTCATGGATTACTGCCGATACCAAATATGGTTCAGAGGTGACCTGAACCCCAAAATTTAGACACATTAGGGTCTTAACTCAGAATAGATTTTACAGGAATTTTTAATATCATTCATCAAATTATTCTCAAAT
>CAZHOY010000092.1:0-6185 GCA_964534695.1 uncultured Actinomycetota bacterium
CCATTGTGGGTTTTAATTACGGTGCCGGGCTTTATCCCAGAGTAAGAAAGGTTCTGGGATAGCTGCAGTATGGACCGTTGTTATTGCCGGAGTCGGATTTTTAATTATGATGATTTTCCCCAGGTCCGTAATCAGTCTGTTTAGTAATGATTCGGAGCTGATAGATAAAGGTATTAACATCTTAAGAATAGTAATAATATTCCTGCCCTTTATTGGAATACAGATGCTGGGAGGGGGGCTGTTCCAGGCTATTGGAAAAGCGGCCCCTGCTCTTATTCTAACTATTTCCAGACAGGTGCTGTTTCTAATTCCTGCGGCGTTTCTACTACCTCTGCTTTTTGGACTGAATGGAGTATGGCTGGCTGTCCCGGTCGCGGATTTCCTGTCGATAGTAATTACCGCAGGCTGGGTATTTAAGGAAATAAAACAATTTAATATAGTAGCATTAAATCAGAAAGAATTTTAAAGTTCTCCCGGTGATTGGGCGATGTCTAAAAAACTCAATATCTGCATCTTTAGCAATTTACCATTTTCGGGTTCTTCGTCGAAAATATAGGTTCCATGGGCACTGCCGTCAAGTATCAGCATACCTTTAGGTTCTAATGATGCCTGGTGAAGAGTGTCCGCGCTTGCAGCTGAATTACCATCCCCCTGGCTGGCTATAAAAAATTTTGGTGCATCTATATCAACCACTGTATTTAAGGCTGACAGACCTTTCCATTCCGTGGGGGAGGATATGGATACCACACCATCCACAGCTTGCCTTGAAGCTACTACCAGACTGGCTGTTCCGCCCATACTTGCGCCTATAAGAAATACTTTTTCTGCATCGTATTGTCTTACAAAGTCCAGTGCGGCTTCCAGATCCTTATCGATATATCTTACATCCTTGCTTCCGCCAGATTTGCTATATCCCTTAAAATCATAGGTGAGCACTATATAACCGTTATCAGCCAGATACTGTGCGAAATCAAACCAGCTGGTCTGATCAGTGGGATACATATGTGAAAGTATTACCCATTTGTTTCCGGTTCCGAATATATTCCCGTTGATATCGGTGCCGTCTTCGGTTTTAAAAGATACTTCGCCCTCCGGTGTCTGTAAACCCGCTTCTCCAGCTGCTTCTTCTATTTCTTCCTCAGTTTCTTCCTGTACGGATCCTTCTTCTGCTGCCTCCTCTTCAGTTTTTTCCTGTACCCGCTCTTCTGATTCTGTATCTTTGGTTTCCTGGGTTTCTCCGGTAGGTACTTCTTTTACCTTATCGCATCCAAGAAAAACTAGTGAAAAGAATGTTATGGCAGTAAGTATCAGTATTGATATTTTTTTTATCATATTGAGTCCTCCTGCAGCGGTTGATTAATGTTTATAACTTTAATTACAATATTATAGCGGAATTGCAGACTTTTATCACCTGAATGCTATTGTGATTGTAGGAAATATAATTCAAGCAGGATATAGCGGTTTAGAAATCTTCTTTAGCTTCTTCCTCTTCGGGTTTTTTCTTTCCGAATATTTTTTTTGCCACCTTTGTTTTTATAGGTACAATTATTGCTGCTGCAGCTATACCGATTAAAACCCAACCCCACCAGGGCATAATAACCTCCCATCCAATTTTATAGAGGTAAATATTATTACAGAAACAACCAGAATAGCGATAAATAGACTGATTGGTCTATGATAATATAAGGATGAATAGATGTCAAATCGTGAAAAGTACTTAATAGCGATTTTATATATTTGCCATTTTCAGAATCAATAAATTATTTGTTTTTATAAATCTATATATATCTGATAAGATAGAAAAAAATTTTTAAATTTTTACTATATTTATGATGATAACAGTATATGTTTTTGCGGGTCTGGCTTTCCTGGCTTTGCTGTATTTTTTGTTTTGCTACCTCCTATCCGGCACTATTCTTTTTCTTGACCGGTAGCCTGTTCCCAAAAATCCCGGGGATTACGGGCTGGATTTTGAAAACGTGGAATTTAAAGCTTCCGATAATGTAACCATAAGAGGATGGCTGATTCCCGGCTCTCTAAACAACCTTATATGTTCAGGCACGAAACGATCCCTGACGGAACTCGCTGATATACAGAGCTTTTATGAGAATACCCCTGAGCCCAAAGAGTTTTACTGGATTGAGAATACAAAACACCGCTTTGAAAGCTACAGCTATTTTCAGGATAATCCAGAAAAGATGCTGGACTGGCTTGAAAGGTGGATGTAGATTACAGATTAATCTGTGAGGAAATCTTTTAGTGAGCTATTATTCTTAGTGTTCCGTAATTTGCACAGTGTTTTAAATTCGATCTGCCTGATTCTTTCCCTGGTCAGGTTAAACTCCCTGCCAACTTCTTCCAGTGTTCTGGGTAAGCCGTCCTGAAGCCCATATCTTAATTTGATAATTTTTCTTTCCCGATCCTTTAAAGTACCTAAAACTATTTGTAGATGTTTCTGAAGCATGGAAAAGGTTGCTGCATCAGGAGGGGCTTCAACTTCTGAATCCTCAATAAAATCACTAAGATGGGTTTCTTCATCCTCGCCTATTGGAGCATCAAGCGATATTGTCTCCTGGGCTATTTTTATGATTTCCCTAACCTTATTTGTTGTAATACTTAACGACTCTGCAATTTCCTCAGAATTAGGTTCTCTACCAAGTTTCTGAAGAAGACGTCTTTGAATACGGATATACTTATTAATATTTTCTATCATATGAACTGGAATTCTGATTGTTCTTGCCTGGTCTGCTATAGCTCTTGTCACAGCCTGTCTTATCCACCAAGTAGCATAAGTTGAAAACTTAAAACCCTTTCTATAATCATATTTATCCACGGCCCTCATAAGCCCCAGATTTCCTTCCTGGATAAGGTCTAAAAATAACATACCTCTGTTGGCATATTTTTTAGCTATACTTACAACCAATCTTAAGTTTGCTTCAATAAGCCTGCTTTTTGCAGACATGTCTCCTTTTTTAATTTTTTTGGCAAGTTGAATCTCTTCACTGGCAGTTAAAAGCCTTACTTTACTAATTTCCTTAAAATACATTTTTACAGGGTCGTCGGTGAAAGATTTTATAACCTGCTTATTCTTGATTTTTCGGGATTTTTTATTCTTTTTAGCCTGGATATCAATTTCTATTTCATTTTCAAGACTAACTGTAAAATCATATATATTGTCTATAAGGATTTTTTTATCTTTTAAATCTACTTTTTTTATAGTTTTATCAATTTCATTCCCAGCAAATATACATTCTCTTTTATTTTTTTCTAAGATTTCTGTATCATTTAATTTGCTGCTGTCTTTTGTCGTCAAATTTTATCAACCTCTCTGGATATAAAATTAAAATATATCTAAATCAACTCTCTCTATAGTAAGAATTATACTGCTTTGCCCATGCAAGTGTCCTAAAATGCAGAAGTCCCAGCGGCAAACCTATTGCATAAGGTAAAAGTGCTGGTCTTTTAAATATACTCCAAAAAATTAAGTTCCAGTAGTAACATCTTCCTTTTTCTTTAATACCTAGAAACCACAACGAGGAAAACAAACCCCTGAAATGATAGAAACGAACTTTTGGCGGTTTTACTTTTTTGGGTCTATATTCTCTTAAAAATGTTTTTATTCTTGCAAAATAAAATCTTGGTGAATAAATAGTTTTCAGTACTTCCCAATAGCCATTTATAAGTGTGTTAGCATTCATTTTTGGAATAAAATTTAATTCGTATAGTTCAGAATTATTTCCATTACTGCTTTTTTTGTTATCTATTAACCTGTTGGCTTTTTTCAGCCTCTCATGCAGTCTGCTTTTAGGTGAAACATTAAGAAGTCCTACCATTGCTACGACAATTCCACTTTTCTGAATAAAATCAATTTGATTTTGAAATATAGTCTCTTTATCACTATCAAAACCAAGGATAAATCCTGCATTGACTTCAAAGCCCGTATTTTGAATTTTTTTAACAGATTCAAGGAGATTCCTATTTATATTATGGTATTTGCCGCATTCTTTCAGTCCGTCAGGATCAGGAGTTTCTATGCCAACAAAGACAGTGGAAAAACCGGCACCTATCATCAATTCCATGAACTTCAAGTCATCTGATAGATTAATTGATACCTGAGTACTCAAGGTAAACGGATATTTTCTTTCTTTTTGCCACTTTATAATTGCTGGTAGAATTTCTTTTCTAATTATAACTTTATTTCCTATAAAATTATCATCAACAAAAAATACGCCAGCCCTCCAGCCAAGTTCATAGATTGAATCAAGTTCGGCAATCATCTGTTCCTTGCTTTTTATTCGCGGGATTCTCCCATTAAGCTGAACCACATCACAGAATTCACAATTATAGGGGCAGCCTCTTGAAAGTTGTACACATACCGAATTGTAGTAAGATAAATTTATAAGATTCCATGCCGGTATGGGAGCTTTTTGTATAGCGGGAAATTCTTCCATAGAATATATTTTTTTGAGATTTTTATTTTCTATATCTTTTATAAGAACAGGAATTATTTCCTCTGATTCCCCTAAAACAAGAGTATCTATATAAGAAAATTCTTCCCATCCTGTTGTAAAAAGGGATCCACCTGCAATAACAGTCTTGCCGATTTCCTGTACTTTATTTACCACCTTCTTTGTGGATTGTTTCTGACCTATTATTGAACTTATCAATACATAATCTGCCCACTTTATATGTTCTTCTTTTAAAGTTTCACAATTCATATCAATTAATTTTTTCTCCCAATGGTTTGGAAGCATTGCTGCAATAGTTAAAAGTCCAAGTGGAGGGTAGGCAGCTTTCTTACCCAGTACTCTCAAGACTTTTTTTACATTCCAGAAAGTATTTTCATATTCCGGATAAATAAGTAAAATTTTCATTAAACCTTCTTTTTGTTTGTTTTAAAGAAAATGATTTGCTGTTTAATTTAATATATAAGCAGCAAATCATTATTCTGAAGAATTAAATCTACATACAGGTCCTTTTAAAAAACATGTATGTAGATTTTGTTATTTAATATCTTCTAAAGTTTCTATCTGGTTTGCTTCTTTGTGGATGAGCTTCATTAACTCTTAAAGTTCTTCCTTCAAAATCTGAACCATCCAGAGCTTCTTTTGCTTTTTCAGCTTCTTCCGTATTTGACATCTCGACAAATCCAAAACCTTTATTCCCGATGACACTGACACTTTTAACCTGGCCAAATGGGGAAAACAGTTTTTCCAATTGCGAATCAACAGTGGAGTAGCTGAAATTGCCAACATATAGTTTACTACTTTGCATACTTACCTCCTTAAATAATATTATTTCCCTACAAGCTTTATAATATTTCTTTTGGAGAGGCAGCATAAAGTAATAAACCCGCTCTTAATTAAAATATCATTAAACAAAAGAGAGGGCTTAAGTTTATTCTTAATTATATGAAATGTCAAATTAATTTTAGCTGAATTTTAGCTGAAAATTTAATGTTTTATAATCAAACTCATATCCTTAGATAATAATAGTTGAGGAATATATCCACATTCTTTACAAATAAACATTTTAAAAATACCATGGAACGATTCAGCTACAGGTCTGAAATCACCCTCTTGAAAATCTACCTAATTATATTACATCTCCAGCTAGAAATTTATGTAAACTTAAAAATAAACACACGCCCATACTATCTTGATGATCCCCACTATGCATTGCTCCAGGATGAAACATTCCTCTCCCATAAAAGTCAATATTAAAAACTAGTTTGGCTTCATCAGGCATGAAACTAGATTTAAATTCCTTTTCATCCTCTCAGTGTAATTCTTTATATATGTCGACAAAATTATTATTAATTCTATCAAATATATTTTGTAAAACAGTGTCTCGTGCATTCTCAAAATATTTTAGAGACAACTTAGATAGATTAAATATATTAAGATTGGCTCCCCCGAGTAGGACTCGAATCTACAACCCTTCGGTTAACAGCCGAATGATCTAACATTAAGCTATCGGGGAACTTGGATAGCACACGATAAGCTATTATAGTATATAAGAAGTTTATTTCAATAGTAATTTAGCTAAAAAAAGTGATTAAATTCCACTTTAAAATACCCGGTAACAAAGCCTGTAACATGATAAGCCACAACTAAATTACAGCCTACAGTTAACTTAGTGCTCCAGAAAATCCCTCAAAACACCGCTTCTATTTGGATGTCTGA
>CAZHOY010000093.1:0-6177 GCA_964534695.1 uncultured Actinomycetota bacterium
TTAAACATTTTTTTAAATATGCCTGAAAACATTAGCTTCAGACAGGAAAAAATATTAAAATTTATAAACCAGAAAATCAAAGAATCGGGTTATCCTCCATCTGTTAGAGAAATAGCAAAAGGTGTTAATCTGAGTTCTTCTGCAACAGTTCATTCCCACTTGAAAAAACTTGAAGAAAAAGGCTATATTAAAAGAAATCAATCAATGCCCCGCGCTATTTCTTTGTTATCTCATAATGGAGACGGGACAATCGACAGCAGTAATAATAATCTGGTATATGTACCGGTGGTCGGGAAAATAGCAGCCGGGAAACCAATTCTGGCAAATCAAAACATAGAAGATTATTTCCCCCTTACTACTGATTTTGTCAGGGGTAAAAAAGACGTGTTTATGCTTCATGTAAGAGGAGACAGTATGGTTAATGCCGGAATATTTGATAGGGATTATATTATTGTCAGGAAACAGGATACTGCTATAAATGGTGAAATAATTGTAGCTCTATTGGAAGATGAAGCAACAGTTAAGAGGTTTTTTAAAACGAAAAAAAAAGTAAAATTAATGCCTGAAAATGATTATATGGAGCCGATAGTTGTAGATAATGTTAAAATACTTGGAAAAGTAATAGGTGTAATCAGAAAATATTTCTAACTCATACCAACTATATTATTCCTGCTTCCCCTGTATATATATTTGGAAAGGACTGGACAATATTTTGAATTCATATTTAAATTCATTATGGTGCAGTCTTCCGAATTTTTCCTTTTTAAAACCTGGCAGTTCTTATAAATAAAAGATACTATTCTATTTTCATTATAAGGGATTTTAACGGTTATATTTATATACTGTTTTTTAATTATATTTTTTATACTGTTATATAGTTCAGATAATCCATCTCTTTTTAAAGCAGATATAAATAATGAGTTTTTATACGTTATTTTTATCCTGTTTAATTTTTCATTATTTATTTTGTCTATCTTATTAAAAACCAAAATCATAGGTTTTTTATCTACTTCAATTTCTTTTAGAACTTCTTTTACACTGTGTATATTTTTTTCAAAATAAGTATTGCTTATATCAATAATAAGCAGTAAAAGATTTGACCTTTTGACCTCTTCCAGTGTAGATCTGAAAGATGCAATTAGCTGATGCGGTAATTTTTCTATGAATCCAACCGTATCCGAGATTAAAACTTCAGAATTTGGAAATATATTTAATTTTCTTGTGGTTGAATCAAGAGTGGAAAACAGCATATCTTCCACGTACGCGTCCGATTCAGTAACAACATTTAACAATGTGGATTTACCGCTATTGGTGTATCCCACCAGTGCTATTTGAAATATTTCTTTTTCTTCTCTCTTTTTTCTCTGTGTATTTCTTTGCGTACCTATTTGATTTATTTTCTTTTCAAGCAGGCTTATTCTTTTCCTTATTTTTCTTCTATCCACTTCCAGTTTTGTTTCTCCTGGACCCCTGGTACCAATTCCACCACCAAGTCTTGACAGTTCTATACCTTTTCCTGTTAATCTGGGGAGCAGATAATTCAACTGTGCCAGTTCAACCTGGATCTTACCTTCTCTGCTGTGTGCTCTCTGAGCAAAAATATCAAGAATGAGTGCAGTTCTATCCAGTACTTTAGTGTCAAGTAATGATTGGAGATTTCTCTGCTGTGTGGGTGTTATTTCGTCATCAAAAATTACCAGATCTATTTTACCGCTGTTTACAATATGTTTAACTTTCTCTAATTTACCTGTGCTTATGAAGTATCTGGAGTTTGGTTTTTTCTGTTTGAAGCATAATACATCTTCAACATCTGCGCCAGCGCTTATGGTTAAATTTTTTAATTCTTCTGTGTTTTCATTAATACCCTTTCGGTGGTAATGTTCCCGTTCAATATTTTTTTTAAAGTCTTCAAAATTAATAAAAACCAGAAGAACTTTTTCTCTTACCATATACTATTCCGGTTATATCACTTCTTAATAGCACATTTTATCCTGTTTAATGCTTCTTCCATCCTGCCATCATTTATGGTCAGCGAAATCCTGAAAAATCCTTCACCATAATTTCCGAAAGCTCTCCCGGGTGTCACCACCACATTAGCTTTATTCAGTATCATTCTTGAAAACGATTCAGATGTAAATTTTTCAGGGACTTTAGCCCACACATATATGGTAGCATCAGAATCATAATAATCAATTCCAATCTCATCCAGAGCCTTTTTTACCATCTCTCTTCTTCTTTTATAAATTTGATTATTATATCCGGAATATTTTTTATAATTACCCAGTGCCTTAGCACCTGCATATTGAACGGCATTAAAAACGCCTGAATCTACATTGGTCTTATATTTGCCCAGGCTTTTTATTATCCTCTCATTGCCTGCTGCATATCCGATTCTCCACCCTGTCATATTAAATGTTTTTGAAAGTGAATTTAATTCTATTCCAACCTCTTTGGATCCCCTTGCATTTAAAAAACTTAACGGCTTGCTACTGCTTGTATATATATCCGAATAAGCATTGTCATGACATATAATGATATTATTTTTCTCTGCAAAATTTACCAATTTCTCAAAGAAATCTATATCACAGGTTGCCGTAGTTGGATTATTAGGATAATTAATATATAAAATTTTAGTTTTGGCTGCTATGTCTTTATCAATGCTCTCAACATCAAATAAAAATTTATTTTTTTCTTCTATTGGTATTTTATATGGTATACCTCCTGCAAATATAACTCCTATTTTATACACCAAATATGATGGGTCGGTCACAATTACATAGTCTCCAGGATTTATAAAAGCATATGCTGTATCCGTTATACCTTCCTTTGATCCAAAAAGTGGTATGACTTCCTTCTCACTATCCAGAGATACATCAAACCTATCACGATAATATTTTGAGACTGATTCATTAAAAATTTTTAAACCATAACTTGAAGGATATCTGTGATTTTCAGGGTTTTTGGCTTCTTTACAAAGTTCTTCAACTATCTTGTGGGAAGTCGGTATATCGGGATCACCTATACCAAGACTTATCACGTCCAATCCCTGCTTTTTTTTCTTATTTATTATTTTGTTTATTTCAGAAAATAAATACGGCTGCAGGAGCCTTACCCTTTCTGATTCTTTAAAGTGCATTATTCCCCTTTCTTAACTCAATTGGAGGTATAAAAGATTTTAATATAAACAATACTCTCCATCATAATTATGATTTACTTTTCCTTCCAAAAATACTTCAGAGCCTGCAGAGTTCCAGATTATATTTATTTTCCCTCCCAAAAGGTTAACAGCCAGTTTTTTATTTTTCACCTTTTTAAGTTTTATGGCACATACCGCTGCAGCGCACGCTCCTGTTCCGCATGCAAGTGTTTCCCCTACACCTCTCTCCCATACTCTCATATTTAATTCTTTTTTATTTTTTACCTTAACAAATTCTACATTAACCTTTTTTGGAAAAATTTTATATAATTCAATTTTAGAGCCCCACTCTCTCACTTTAAGAGTATCAAGTTTTTCACTTTTACTTAAAAATATTACACAGTGCGGATTACCCATGGAAACACAGTTAATATAAAAATTTCTTGAACCTACATATATTTTGTAATTAAAGACTTCAGAATTATTTCCTGTGTTTACAGGAATATTCTCAGGGCTGAATTCAGGAACTCCCATATTAACCCTTATGTCCCCTGTTTCTTTACCTTCGGCATCTATCCATATTTTCCTTACACCTGCAATTGTTTCAATGCTTATTCCCTTTCCTTTGATTAAATTATTATCATGGGCAAACTTTGCCATGCACCTTATCCCATTACCGCACATTTCTGCGATTGAACCATCTCGGTTAAAATATTCCATCTTTAAATCCGATACTCCGGAATTTTTAACTATTATCAATCCATCCGCACCGATACCGAAATTTCTATTGCACATTTCATTTATCTGTTTTACCGATAAATCTATTTGATTTACGGTTGCATCTATTACTATAAAATCATTACCCTGGCCATTAAGCTTTGAAAATTTAATTTTTCTCATCTGCTGCATCCTGTCCCAGTATTTTAAGAATATCTAAAGTTAGATTAAAAATGTTATCATAATTGTTTACTCTTATCCAATTAATTGCAGGTTCAGCCCTGAACCATGTCATCTGCTTCTTGGCCAGCCTTCTTGTATTTCTCTTGACCAGGTCAATGCAGCAATTTAAATTTATTTCTCCATTTAAATACTTGATTACCTCTTTATAGCCAACTGCCTGCATTATGCTATTGCATTGCCCGTATCCTTTTTTAACCATATTTCTAACTTCATCCACCATGTTTATTTCAAACATCCTGTCAACTCTTTCTTCTATACGTTTGTATAAATCGGATCTTTTCATTTCAAATCCAATAATAACAGAGTTGTATCTGTATTTTCTATTTTTCCATGCATTCTGAAAATCAGAAAAAGGCCGGCCGGTTATCTCATAAACTTCCAGCGCTCTTATTATTCTTCTCCGGTCGTTTTCACTTATTCTGGAGGCATAATCCTTATCTATTTTTTTTAATTTTAAATAAAATTCTGAAACACCGTCTTTTTCCATTTCTTCTTTTAATCTTTTTCTTATTATTTCATTTCTCTGCGGCACAGGGTCCATATTTTCTATCGTTCCCCTTATATATAATCCCGACCCTCCTATCAGCAGAGGAACCTTTTTTTTATTAAAAAATTGATTTTTAATTATTTCACTGCAGATGTTTCTGAACTCTACTGCACTAAAATTGTAATCGGGTTCAAACATATCCGTCATATACTGTTTAACCCCGTATCTTTCTGATTTATACTTATCGGTACCAATATCCATTCCTCTGTAAACCTGCATTGAATCTGCGGATATAATATCCGTATCCAGTAATTTGGCCAGTATTATTCCCGTTCTGCTTTTACCTGTACAGGTAGGGCCGCATATGACAATAATTTTTTTAAAAGTAGTTAGCCTGTCTCTTAATTCATCAAGATCTATATTGGTGCTTTTTAACTTATTTTTTATCAAATTTAAATCGGAATCACTAATTACTTTCATTTTATTAATTTTTCTTTAATCAATTCTACTAATCTAAATCCCCCATAAGATAGAATGACCTTGCTCCTGTAATTTTAACCGATATAATTTTTCCAATAAGTCCGGCACTTCCTTTAAAATTAACCACGGCGTTATTTTCCATTCTACCTCCCATCATACAGGTACCCTTTTTACTGCTGCCTTCAACTAATACTTTGAACTTATGGCCAACAGATTTTTTATTTTCTTCCAGTGAAATCATATTCTGAATATCAAGCAACTCTCTGAACCATTTATGTTTTTGCTGCAAAGGAATGTAATCTTTTAATTTAAATGCCCCTGTCCCCTCTCTGGGAGAATATATAAATGTAAATGCCCTGGCAAACCTTACTTTTTTTACCATATCCAGTGTCCGGAGGAAATCTTCTCTTTCTTCTCCCGGGAATCCGACTATGATATCTGTGGTAATAGAGCAATCTGGAATATTATCTTTTATATTGGATACAATATTAAGATAATCTTCCCTGCTGTAAAATCTATTCATTTTTTTTAAAATCCTATCGGATCCTGACTGCAGGGGCAGGTGTATATGTTTTACCAGATTATCTCTGCTTTTCATAATGCTGGCAATATCTTCAGAAAAATCCTTTGGATGAGAGGTTAGGAACCTGATTCTTCTGATTTCTTTTATATCCGATACTTTTTCAAGAAGCTGGGGGAAAGTACATTTCTTACTTAAATCCTTTCCGTAAGAATTTACATTCTGACCCAGAAGCGTTACCTCTATTACACCTTCGGATGCAAGTCTCTTAATGTTTTCTATAATTTTCTTTTCCTCCATAGATCTCTCTTTTCCTCTTACAAAAGGGACTATGCAATAAGAACAATAATTATTACACCCGATGGTAATCGGAACATATGCTTTGAAATTATATTCTCTTTTTACTTTAAAAATATCAGGATCATATCCATTTTCCCTGACCGAACAGATACTTCTACCGCTTAAAATTTTCCTTTTTATCAGTTCCGGAAGTTCGGTTATATTGTGGGTACCAAAAACAACATCCACAAATGGAAAATCTTTTATTATCTTTTCTTTTAGATTCTGGGCAGTACACCCTCCTATACATATTAA
>CAZHOY010000094.1:0-6164 GCA_964534695.1 uncultured Actinomycetota bacterium
CCTGGAAGACGCAAAGAAACAAAAAATGGCTGGAGTTGCGGTGGCAACCAGAGGGGAGCCTTTTATGGCTGGTAAAGAGTTCTTTTTAAAGAAAGGTTTTGAAGTGGTAGATAAAACAGAACCTTATTTTGAACTGCTCATCAAAAAATTTGACACTAATTCGCCGGGTCCAAAATTTAAAGGTAACTGGAATAAAAAAGCAGCACAATACGGAAATGATTTAATCATGATAAGATCTGGCCAGTGTCTCTATTCGGTAAAGAACGTTCAGGCCATGGTTGAAACAGCGGAAAAAGTATTTAATCTACAGCTAAAAGTAATTGATTTAAAAAATTGTATAGAAGCTCAGGAAAGCCCATGTCCATTTAGCTCATTCTGTATATTATGCAATGGGGAAGTAATTTCTCATTATTCAATAAGCAACACAAAATTTACCAATATAATGAATAAAATTTTGCAATGAGTTGATAATAGGAATCAATGAAGATAGGAAGACATAAAATTAAATTATTAATATTTGATATGGATGGATTGATGTTTGATACCGAGAGACTGGCAATCATATACTGGAAAGAAGTGGGAAAAAAGTTTAACTACAAAATTGATGACAGTATTTTTAAACAAACAATCGGCTTGAAGCTTACGGAAACAGAAGAAGTCTTTAAAAAACATTACGGAGCAGGCTTTCCATTTGAGGAAATAAAAAATGAAAAAATAAGACTTACCGAAAACTATGTTCTGTCAAAAGGGGTGCCCTTAAAAGGAGGACTTTGCGAGCTGCTGGAGTATATTAAGACAAGATTGCTGAAAATGGCACTGGCCACGTCAGCGGAAAAAAGTAGAATGGAAATGCTTCTGAATTTATCAAATACCAAGAAATATTTTGACGCAGTTACCTGTGGTGACGAGGTAGTGAACGGAAAACCGGATCCAGAAATTTTTATCAAGACATCTCAGAAAATAAATTGTTCGCCGGGAGCCTGTATGGTTCTGGAGGACTCGAAAAATGGAATAATAGTAGCTTATAGGGCGGGAATGCTGCCGGTTATGATTCCGGATATGAATGAACCGGAAAAAGAGATTGAAGCGGTGTTATTTAAGAAATTCACTAGCCTTATAGAAGTCAGGGATTATATTAAAAATAATTTAGAAGTTTAACTTTTCATTCAAGCCGGATTTTGTAAGAAATTTAATGAAATATCCAATAATAGTCAATCTTTTATGCTAAGGTTATTCAGGTATTAGTTTAACAGACTACAGTTATTTATATAAAATGTGTAAGATAATACCTTGCGAGAAACTCAAATGGACAGGATTAGAAATTATTATTCCAGGAAAGAGATTACAGATATATTTAGTGAAAGTGTAAATCTTCCGGATATATACTCCAGTGATTGCTTCTGGCATATATACTGCAGGATAAAAAGAACCGGTAGGGTGCAGTCTTTTAATAGAAATATTTATATGAAAAAATTAGGGATCTCTACCAATTCCGTAAAAAAGTGGCTTAGATAAAAGCACCTGAATCTGCTTGGAAAATACGATTGCATTTACTTTACTAAAAATGACTATTGGGATAAAGTTGAACAGGATATAGAAAGGTTTCGTAGAAGACAAAAAGTAGATTTTGAGATTTATTACCACCATGGAAAATAAAGTTAACAGATTATTCCAGGCAGTAAATGTTAAGGGTTGAAGAGAATAAAAAAATTAAAATAAGAAACGCTGTAATAGGGGATATTGAGGCCATAACCAGAATATATAATCATGCCGTTGTAAATACCACTGCTACTTTTGATACTAGGCCCAAAACGGTAAAATCCAGGGAAAAATGGTTCGGCAAACACTCCGGCAGGTACCCTATTATAGTGGCGGAAGACAAAAACACAGTTGTCGGCTGGGCTTCACTATCACAGTGGTCGGACAGATGTGCTTACGGCAGAACCGCTGAAGTATCAGTATATGTTGATAAAGATAACCAGGGTCTGGGTGCAGGCAGCCTGTTGATGTCCGGGATAGTAGAGCTGGCAAGAAAGAATAAGTTTCATGTGGTGATTGCCAGAATAGCGGGGGTTAATGAGGTAAGTGTTAACCTGCATCAGAAATATGGCTTTTTTAATGTGGGGGTGTTAAAGGAGGTTGGATTTAAATTTAATTGCTATATTGATATCCGTCTGATGCAATTAATTCTGGAGGAAAATAAAGAAGATTAAAAATCTCTGGATATTATAGGCAGACGAAAAATTATTTTAAAGTCAGATTAAGATTAACTTATATTTGAGGAGGGAAAATGGAGAACTTTACATTTAGGAATGCCACCAAAATAATTTTTGGAAAAGATACCGAGAGCCAGGTCGGAGAAGAAACAGCTGCATACGGCAGTAAAATTTTACTGCATTACGGCGGGGGGAGCATCAGGAAATACGGACTTTATGATAAAGTTATGATGTCATTGAAGTCTGCCGGCCTTAAGGTAATTGAACTAAGCGGCGTACAGCCCAATCCCAGGCTGGACCTGGTAAAAAGGGGAATAGATATATGCCGTAAGGAGAAGGTTGATTTTATTGTAGCTGTTGGAGGGGGAAGCGTAATTGATTCAGCCAAAACTATAGCAGCAGGAGTACCTTACAGTGGCGATGTATGGGATTTCTATATTGGCAAGGCCGTAGTGGAAAAAGTTATTCCTGTGGGAGTAGTTCTTACCATACCTGCTTCCGGCAGCGAGTCAAGTAGCAGTATGGTAATAACCAATGAGGATGGACTGTATAAAAAAGGTTTTAGCAGTGAGATAATACGACCCGTATTTGCCATATTAAATCCTGAAATTACTTATACCATTCCGTCTTATCAGACTGCCTGCGGGGCAGCTGACATAATGGCGCATATAATGGAAAGATACTTTACTACGGTAAAAAACGTTGATCTTACCGACGGATTATGTGAGGCTGCGCTGAAAACAGTAATTAAAAATGCTCCAGTAGTGCTAAAGGAGCCGGAAAATTATGCGGCCCGCGCCGAGATTATGTGGACAGGTGCTATTGCCCATAATGATCTGCTGAACACCGGAAGGATAGGCGACTGGGGCTCTCATAAGATAGAAATGGAGATCAGCGGGATATACGACCTTGCCCATGGCGCCGGACTGGCAGTTATTTTTCCTGCATGGATGAAATATGTATACAAACGGGATGTAGAAAGGTTTGCCCGGTTTGCAGTCAGGGTATGGAACCGGGAGCCTGATTTTTGCGATATTGATAAAGTGGCCCTATCAGGAATAGAAAGTCTTGAGAGCTTTTATAAACAAATAGGGCTGCCTGTTACCCTTAAGGAAGCAAATATTCCTTATGACAGATTGGAAGAGATGGCCAGAAAATGCACCCAGTGGGGGCCGGTAGGCAGCTTTGCCAGGCTGGAAGCGGATGATGTGCTTAAGATATTAATGATGGCAAAATAAGCGGTGCCTGATAGTTAAATTGTGTTAGTTTCCCAGGTTCTTTTCAATTGAGGGGAATAGAAAGAATATAAGGATTGTAAATATGATAAATATCATTTCGTAATTTACAAGCCTTACAATTCCTATAATATCTGCAGCTTTTCCCAGAAAGATCATGGTAACAGCGGCAATTCCAGGACTGAATCCCAAAATCAGAGAAGAGGCCAGACTTATGTTTTCGGGCAGGAGGTCCTGTGTCATTCTTATACATACAGGCTGGATTGAAATCAGAAAGAATCCCCCTGCAATGAACAGGATTATGGACAGAAGTCCCTGTGTTCGGAAAGTAAAGAATAACAGAGGAACGGCAATGGCAAAACCGCACTGGATAATCAGGCTGCCTTTTTTGATATGATCAAAGAGGAATCCGGAAATAAGTCCCCCTGACCCGCCCAGTGCTCCAAAGAAAAATAAAATAATCCCCATATTTATAGGGGTTATACCGGCATCTGTATAGCACAGGGGCATATAGGTTACAAGGGTGATCCATACAATATATAAACAATAGATTGGAAGCATGATTATAAACAGAAGGAATATCTTTGTTTTATTTATTTTTCTGATTCTTTTAAACAAGCTGGATTTATAAACGGTCCTATTTTTGTATTGTATATCAGGGAGTAATTTAAATAAGACAATTGCCATAATTATTCCAGGAACCATGGCCATTGGGGTAAAGGCGGGATCGAGCTTTTCAATGATCAGAATTATCATGAGTGCGCCGAGTGCGTTTCCGAAATTTCCTCCGAAGTTAATAATAGAGCTACCCAGCCCTTTTTTACTGCCGCCGAAATGTCCGGCGATGGCTGCACTTGCGGGGTGGTATGCAGCAATACTTAAATTCCCCAGGAACAGGAAGGCCAGTATGGAGTAATAATTGGGCAGTATTCCGATTAAACTAAGGAAAATGGAAGTAAAGAGCGGACCGGCTATTATGTAATATTTTAATCCGTGGCGATCAGAAGCATAGCCGATAATTGGGGAAAAGAGACTGTTAGCAATAACGCTGGTGGCAGTAAGCAGCCCCACCTTAAATAGTGAAAGGTCAAACCTTAAACTAAGTACAGGTATGAGGCCTATTATGAAACTCTGATATATGTCGGTAACAAAGTGACTGCCTGCCTAAAGAGAAATCTACAGTTTATTGAACCGGCTGTTTATCTTATTCATTTTCTTTTCACTTATATATTTTTAAAGTACCTATCCTGTTTTAAAAACAGCGGAAACTTTAAATCCGGATTTTTAACTTTAATTAAATATAGATCCGGGCAAGATTCCAAACTACTACCTGTATCTTGACCTTACATGCGGGAATAAGAACAATAGCAGAGATGCCAGGACCGGTATTATTAAAACATAGTTCATGGTGTTTATCATCCCCATATTATCTGCAATTTTTCCCACCAGGATAACGGTAGCTGCAGCAGTTCCTCCGCTTACGCCCATGACCACAGAAGAAGCAAGGCTTACGTTACCGGGGAAAATATCCTGCACCACCCTGATGCATAAAGGAAGGGTTGAGGTTGCAAAGAGTCCTGCCAGGATGAATAAAATTATGGACATATTCAGGGGCACTCTAAATATTAAATAAAAAAGAGGAATAGATATAATCATCCCTGCCTGAATTACGGTAGTCCTTTTTCTTATTTTATCAGAATAGTAACCGGCAAAAAGTCCACCGATTCCTCCTATTAAAATATAGGCCATAATTATATATCCGAAATTTATAAGTTTTACTCCCTGATCCGTAAAATACAGAGGCATAAAGGTAAACATGGAAAGGACAACTAAATCCCTAGAGTAAGAGGCAAATGCTACAAGTAAAAGTAAAACAAGTCTTGTTTTTTTAAGCCTTTTTAATTTTTTAATAAATTCCGCACCGGTGTTCTTTATTCCGGGCTGGAAAACCGATGGGGGAAATTTTAAAATTACCAGTGCCAGGATAATTCCCGGAACCGCAGCTATGGGTGTAAACTTAAGGCCGATTTTATCTACGATAAAAATGACAAATAATGAACCCAGTGAAAAACCTATGGAACCCCCCAGGGATATAATGGAATTTGTAAATCCTTTTCTGCTTTCTCCCGCATGGCTGGCTGTGGCCGCAGTAGGCGGGTGAATGGCGGCAACACCCAGATTCCCCAGAAACAGGAAAGCCAGAATATACCAGTAGCCGGGGACCAATCCCAGGATGCTTATGAATACAGAGGCAAACAGCGGCCCGGCAATCAGGAAATATCTTATGCCGTATTTATCCGAAAGATAGCCGAATACTGGCTGTGTGAGGCTATTGGAAATGAAATTCATGGAAATCAAGACACTTACCAGAAAAAGTGAAAGTTCCAGTTTCTCTGCCAGTATAGGGATAAGCCCTACTATGAAACTGGCATAAGTGTCAGTTATCATATGGGTGCTGAAACTTAAAAAAATTCTGGTTCTATTCAGCTTTTTATTAAAATCAGTCATTTGAGTGGTGTTAAATAATTTTTTTACCTGTTAAATTAAATGCCTGAATAAAAATTCTACTATTTTAAAATAAATGTTCAATAATTATTTTAAGACATAATTCCAGGCAATAACCGGTTTTATTTTTTCAATTATTTTTATATAATCAAATTGGCCGTGCTAGGTGGGGAGCTAGCGGTGCCCTGTAACTCACAATCCGCTATAG
>CAZHOY010000095.1:0-6064 GCA_964534695.1 uncultured Actinomycetota bacterium
CGGTATGGGCTGCAATAGGTGCAATCGCAGCAGTAGTTACCAAGGCTACTATATCCATTGAAAGAGAATAAATATTATTTTATTAGGGCAGTTCATCAGCTGGTATTATTACTGCTGAATGAGATGCGGAAGGTATTTTAAAATTAAATATTTTAATTTTTGGAATTATTTAGATAATTTTTTAATGATATTATCCAGTTATTTTTAAAAATGGTTTTTGTTTTATTTATTTTTCTGAATTTGGTATAATACGAATATCGGAAAATCTAATTTAATTGGTGGTGAGGAGAATGGTTACCAAGCTAAGAGAAAGGTCACAAGTGACTCTGCCAGCAGAAATTGTTAAAAAACTTGATCTTAAAACCGGGGATAATCTTGAAATAACTCTGGAAGAAGACAAAATAGTAATAAAACCTGTTGTGGTTATAGACAGATCACAGCTATGGTTCTGGTCAAAGGATTGGCAGGCTAAGGAAAAAGAAGTTGAAGAGGATATTAAGTCCGGCAAAATCCATAAAGCCAGCGGATTCAAGGATTTAATAGAAAAACTCGAAAAATAAGATGGAAATATTTTTTTCGGAAAGATTTAAAAAAGATTATAAATTATTTTATGATGATATAAAGAAGACAATAAAAGCCAAATTAAAAATACTTTCCGAAAACCCCTATCATCCGTCTCTAAGAACCAAAAAAATAAAAGGTAAGGAAGATATTTTTGAAACAAGTATTAATATGGGTATTAGAATGACCTGGAATTATTATGAAGGTAAAATATTACTCAGGACAATAGGGGAACATGATAAGACCATTAAAAATCCTTGAATAGGTATAACAGATCCTTAAAATTAATTACTTCTTTTAATACTTGGTTCGAAATTTCATAAACTCGGGGAACCGGAAATCTTAATATACATGATTATGTTTACCGATATCTATTAATATTATCCTGTCTTCTTCAATAATAAAATCAATACAAATCCTATATGAAAGATTAATAGATATTGAGTAGACGGATGATAGCTTACCTTTTAATCTATGCAATCGAAGGGAAGGATGTGAAGGATTTAATTCAAGAAGTTTAAGTGTTTTCTCATATTGAGAAAGAATTTCCGGGTGCAGCCTAATAAATTTTTTTACCCTTTCAATATAGGTTTCAGTATATATTATCTTAATCACTGGTTATTCTTTTTATATGGTCCTCAACAGATTCTTCGACAAATTTACCGTTCTCCATATCTTTTTTTGACTCAATTAAAGCAATCTCAAGTTCGCATTCTCTCAGTTGATTGTACATTGCAATGGGGAGAACAATATATTTACTCTTTCCTCTTACAGTTATAATAGCTTCATTTTCACCGGAGGTAGCATTGTTTAATGCCGTAGTGCCTTTAGTTTTAAGTTCGTTTGCTGTTAATATGTTTGTCATAGTTATACTCCTTTCAGTACTATAGATAGTATTATTTAGAATACTATTTGTCAATCTTTTTATGATATTAAAAATCGTAGATTACCGGAAGTTTATTTTTTTACTAAGCTGTGAAGTTAGTGTAAAATCCTACTAACTTATTTCCAGGTCTATAACTGATGAAAAAATGTGTTTCTTGTAACGAATTAAATAATAATAAAGCTGTTTTTTGCAGAAAATGCGGCAAAAAATTACCTGTAGATAAAACAGTTCCGGTAAAGTCTCCTAAGAAAAAGCCCGGTGGATTTAAAATTTTCTTGATAATCTTTTTTTCTTTAATTGGTATTGTCTAATAACTCTTGGGATATTATATATATTTACCAATGCATTTGGAATTAAAAAAATAAATTATTCCAGCGGGAAAGAGGATAGATTACTTAAAGCTTTAATTAATGCCGTTACCGGTTTCTCTGTGTTATTTTAGTGAGTAAAGTGCCTACATATTGATAAATTGTAGCAAATTAAATATCAGAAACGCAGGCCAGACAAGAGCTTTCAAGAATCCAACCACTCCCATTCCGAAAGAGGCTGCACTTTGAATATAATAGACTGCTGCACCAATGAAAGCCATAAAATAGGCAGTACCTGCAATCCCAGAACCACCGTAGTTTTTACCGTTAGCCATTTTATTCTCCTTTCTTTCTTAATATAATTTAATATTTTATTATAAATGTATTTAAAAAGCAGTATTTATCTATAAATTTATAGCAGAGAAAGAGAAATCAACCAAGACCCTGGGCCAGATAAGCTGCTCCCAGTGCTCCGGTTATCTGGGGTTCGTGGGGGATGCTTATTTTAACTCCCAGCTTTTCCTCCAGTGCTTTTACCACTCCCAGATTTTTGGCCACTCCTCCGGTCATGCACACCGGTTCTTCCAGTCCTATTCTTTCTACCATTGAGGTTATCCTGCTGGCAATGGAATAAATAAGGCCCTTTATAATCTCATTTTTATCCGTTCCCTGTCCGATAAGGGACACTATTTCGGATTCTGCAAATACGGTGCAGGTCGAGGTTATATCCACCTTACCTCTGGTTTTGATAAAAATGGGAGCGAATTGCTCCAGATTTATTTCCATGGCCTTGGCCATAACCTCCAGGAACCTGCCTGTTCCGGCTGCGCACTTGTCATTCATGAGGAAGTCGATGGGACTTCCATTTTCCAGCTTTATAACCTTGCTGTCCTGTCCGCCAATATCGATTACCGTTTTCAGGTCAGGGAATACGGATATGGCTCCACGGGCATGGCAGCTTATCTCCGTTATATTCTTGTCTGCAAAGGGAATATTTATCCTCCCGTAACCTGTGGCCACAATAGTCTTGATATCACCGGATTTAAGGCCGGCCTTACCCAGAGTGTCTTCAAAAGCGCTTCTGGCCGCATTTTTGCTGCTGGAGCCGGTCAGGGAAATGGCGTAAGATAAGATTTTATTGTTTTTTCCGTCCAGTATTACCGCTTCGGTTGAAACTGAACCCACGTCAATTCCGCAAGTATACATCCGCTTCCTTCCGTTTGTTATGTTTTAGAATTTAAAATTTCCAGAAATCCCTGCATCCTGGTTTTTACCTGGCCCTGGGAAGAATTGTTCTGGTCCACACAATCCCCGTCTAAAACCAGGGTGGGAATGCCCATTTTGCCAAGGCTGTCCTTTATTATCCTGGCTCCTCCGTTACTCTGCCTGCATCCCCAGTGCGCAAAAAGGATAGCCCCGTCAATATTATATTCTCCTGCCAGCTTTAATATTACATCAACACGGTTGTCAATTTTGCCTCCCAGAAAATGGGAAAGCATTTTCCTGGCCAGGCTCTCAAATGGTTTTGAAGGGTCAAGCCGGGGCCAGTAAACATAATTTATCTCTTCGAAGGCCACTATGCAGTTTCCCTTTTTTAGGATATCAAATACTTCACTTTTATAGTAAGGTTTAAGATGCAGCCACAGGATTTTTTTAGGTAGATTTTTCTTATTGGAATTTTTATTTAATTGTTTGCCCAAATATTTTTTTAGTTCCCCGTACATATATTTATAAAGGGTTACTGCTTCCCTGGTTCCTGCCAGTCCGTGGAAGGGCAGAATATAATTAAGGGGGTTAAAGTAGGGGGGATAATCTGTGAGAGTTTCCCTTAAGTTATTGACTTTAATGGCCCATTCTCTAAATTCATTTGATAGTTCGATAACTTCCCTGAATCTGGAAATATCGAGTTCCTTGCCTGATTTGGAGCTTATATCCGCACATATATTTTTTATCTGGGTGGTAAGATACAAAAGAGATTCCTGTGAATAGCGGTAAGGCACATCAATAAGATAGAAGTTTTTTTCGATATTGTATTTTTTTGAGTATATGTAAAATGATTTCTGGGCGGCATCACAGGCCAGGTTGGTGGTCAGGACAAAATCCGGTTTTGGAAATACATCGAGTTCCAGTGCGCCGGAAGCGCTCCGGTGGAAAGTACACAGATCCTGCGAATACCAGTTTGAGGAAGACTGCTTGAGTGTCTGGGCTGCCAGCCCCAGTCCTGCTGTAAATCCGGCCATAACTTCCGGAAGGAACGGTGTTATTCCCAGCGCGTGCATCATCTCATAAGGCAGGAAAAGCGATCCGTAACCCACGGGGTGATGGTTATCGGAATAAGCTTTACGGAGACTTTCTATGGTAAAAATATTTAAGTATTTATCGGATGCCGAGGAAAAGGTGCTCCCGTAAGTGTAGAGTACAGGTTTTTTAGCAATAATGCCCAGCAGTCTCCTGATGTATTTCTGATTTAAGTTCTTCTGTACTCCTGTTTTTAACCTGTCTCTTATACCCATATTACCTAAATATATTTACAGCATCTCCAGAAAAGCCTGTATCCTGGTCTTCAACTGGCCCTCTGAAAAATTATTGTATTCCATCTCCAGATACAGTACCGGAATTCCCAGCTGGCTCAGTTTCTGCTTTAGCAGGGGAAAGGAATATAGCACTGTATCGCAGAATTTCAAACTTATAAATATTATGCCTTCTACCTTATTTTCTATTATATTATTTTCAATCTGTTTTAACTTCAGTCCCAGATCAGCCATTCTCATACATGGGGGTTTGTTTAAATATCTCTGTGCTATGGAGTAAAGTATATCCTGACCGCTGTCTATTTCCACCTGTTTTTCAAAGTACCTGGTTGAAATGCAGAGATCGTCGGCGGCCAGTTTAAGATTCATTTCCGAGAGCATATCCCACAACCTCTCTTCTGTGATAAAATTGCCGATAATCATTATGGAGGGGATTTTTTTATGTTCCATTTCCAGAATGACTTTATGCTCTTTACTTATCCTTTCTATAAATTCTATGTATTTTTCCAGCTCATCTGTAAAAATAAGGGGCTCCGAGGTCATGGACAACTCCATAACCTTAAAGTAGGTTGAAATGAATATAAGGTGCGGGAGTTTTTTAAAAATCCGGCTGAATTTTTTTAAATACCTTCTCTTTTTATTTATAACAGCTGCCGCCTTTTCTATTTCTTCATCCTTTATTTTTCTGCCGGCTAAATCTCCCATAAATATTTTCATATCATTTAAGTTGCTCTTAAAAAAATTTATGGAGCTTTCTCCCTGCAGGCGGGGAACATCCAGAAGATAAGAGGGAGTAGTGTTAAGATAAATATTTGCGGTGTCATATAGCCTTCTCATCCCGTCGCAGGAGTTGGTAAATACTGCCGCCTTGAGGCTGCCGGCGCCGGACAGCAGGCTCTCCCAGCTTGATTTTATATAGGGGCAGAAATTTATGGGAAAGTAACTTTCGGATCTGGTCAGTTTTTTTCTGCCCATGATCCTTGAAGGAACAAAGCCTGCGGCAATTATAAGTTCTTCAGGGGTGTAGGTACAGAACCATCCCACTGCGGGCTTGTCATTTGCAGAGGACAGGGTGTTTTTAAAAAAAACAGAAGTATCATTTATGTTTTTATCATTATTATATGTCATATTATTTTAATACTGGTTCGCGTAATGGTTAGCTTTTTATAATATCTTCGTTTCTGGTAAATTCCTCATAAATGCCCATATGTCCCCAGAAATCCTCAATATAAAGCCCGTCTATCTGTCCGCTGTCCTTGCCTTCAATGGTTATTTTTACCTTATCTATTTCTTCGAATTCGGTCAGTGTATTTACAATGGAGTAAATGGCCAGAACTTCCGTAGTTGAGCTGTGCGGTATTTCTTCTAAATTGGTTATGATTTCTTTACTGAAATCTACGGTAGCTGTGCCGTTTGATATCTCTACCGAATTAACCCTGACATCGGAAGGGATGGTGGGATAAAGCTGGCTGTTCTCCGGCCCTTTTACCAGTTCCTCCACTGCATTTTTATACAGCTCTCCGCCTGCCGGAATTTCCCTTATCTCCTCTGTGAGGTAGGCATTGTCTTCGGTATATTCGGCAAAATACAGGGATACGCTCAGGGTGCAGGAAGACAGCGCCAGCAGTAAAAATATAACCAGTAATGCTGCGGCGCCAGCTATAACGAACCTTCTTGCGTTTAATTTATTTTTTTTCATAACTATCCTCAAAAGTCTTAAATTTTTGATAAATTGTCACCCGTATAATTCTATAGACGGGAAAGTAAAAAGACAATAT
>CAZHOY010000096.1:0-6055 GCA_964534695.1 uncultured Actinomycetota bacterium
GTAAAATAAATATTTTTTACATTCTGCTGGGTAATTGTGCTGCCGCCCTGGGCCAGATCACCGGATTTTAAATCTGCTATAAAAGCTCCTATGATTCTTATGTAATCAACGCCCTTATGCTCAAAAAACCTTTTATCTTCTACTGCTACAATAGCTAATTTAATATATTTAGACATTTCATAATAAGAAATAATCTCCCTGTTTTCCTCGGCATGAAATTCTGTTATGAGGCTGCCGTCCAGGGCATAGACTTTGGATGTCTGTGCAATTGGTGAAGGAGTAAGTTCTTCAAGTGTGGGAAGTGAGTTAATATAATATACGATTAAAACTGTCCCGGTAATAACGGAAAGGAATACAACCAGTGATATGGTAAATATAAAAAATTTTAAGCACCCGCTTAGTTCTTTACGTTTTAAGTTCATTATAAATTATTAACTTTCGGATTATATCAAATTATGGCTTAGAGAATTTTATATAAAATTCGGTTAAATAACAACTAATCCTGTCCTATAACAAATATTAACAAAAAATGAAGGAATTTCATAAATAGACATATATGAAGCTGTTGTGTTAATATTTAGTTTAATTTTTAATTAAAAAACTGCCGGAAAGAAACAAAAATATGGAAAAAGATTTGCAAAAACAGATAGATATCATACTTATGGGAACCGAGGACGTATTAATCAAGAAAGATCTTAAGATTATACTTGAAAAAGCTATAGCAGAAAATAATCCGCTTAAAGTAAAATTAGGACTGGATCCTACATCTCCTGATATTCATCTTGGCCATACAGTAGTTTTGAACAAACTGCGTCAATTTCAGAACCTGGGACATACTGCTATACTTATAATAGGAGATTATACAGCAAGAATAGGAGATCCTTCAGGAAGGTCTACTTTAAGGCCGAAATTATCTGCAGGGATTATAGAAAAGAATGCAGAAACATATATGAAGCAGGCATTTAAAATACTTAATCCTAAAAAAACAGAAGTGGTCAGGAATTCAAAATGGCTTAAAACCTTGAAATTTGAAGATATTTTAAACTTAACTTCCAGATTTACAGTTGCGAGAATGCTTGAAAGAGATGATTTTAAAAAGAGATTTAAAAGCAACCTGCCCATAGCAATTATGGAATTTCTATATCCTGTAATGCAGGCGTATGACTCGGTTGCAATAGAAGCGGATGTAGAATTGGGAGGAACCGATCAGAGATTCAATCTCTTAATGGGCAGGGAACTGCAAAAAGTATTTTCCCAGAGGCCTCAAATATCAATTACCATGCCTATACTGGTAGGCATCGACGGCGCTGAGAAAATGAGTAAAAGTCTGGGAAACTATATCGGGGTTGAAGAATCACCACGGGAAATATTTGGTAAGGTGATGTCTATTCCGGATAGCATAATGATGGACTATTTTAAACTGATTACCGCACTTGACAGTAAAGAAATAAAAGAAATTGAAAGTAATATAAGAAAACAAAAATTAAATCCTTCCATTGCCAAAAGAAAGCTGGCAAAAATTATAATTGGAAATTTATATGATGAAAAACAGGCTTCAAAAGCAGAAGAAGATTTTAATTTAATTTTTAAGAAAAAAGGAATTCCGGATAATGTAGCGGAATATGTCATTGATTTAGGGAAGTCAAAAGAAAAGAAGTTCTGTTTGGTAAAAATGCTGGTAGATTCAGGACTTGCCAGTTCAAACAGTGAAGCCAGAAGGCTTATCAGACAGGGGGGAGTTAAGGTAAATGATAAAAAAATTAATAATCCGGATATTGAATTCGAAATAGATGATATAAATGAGAAAGTAATTCAAAAAGGCAAAAGGCATTTCAGGAAAATAAAAATCGTAAAATAGCTTTTATAAAAGATTCTTTATATATTTTTCTAAAATCTAGAGTGATTTAAACCGATAATGAAAGATATGTTTATTAATAAATAACATGCATGAATATTCTATAACTTGTAGCATCATACAGATTTTAAGTGACATAATAAAAGAACGTAAAATAAAAAAATTAAAAAAAATTAATCTTGAACTTGGCTCCCTGGCGCATATTGAACCCCAATCAGTCGAATTTTATTATGGCTATTTAACTAAAAAAAATAAGATACTAAAGGATGCCATACTGGAATTTAAAAAAAATAAATTAAAAATGGAATGTAAAGATTGCGGTAAAAAATTCATACCGGAAAATTTTAATACTAAATGTCCTAACTGTTTCAGTAAAAAGCTGGGTGTTGTAAATTCTGAAGATATAAAGATAACTTCAATAGAAGTATGAACTATTTTAAAATAACAGGATTAATTTATATTGACTTAAGTCAATGCTGTGGTTAAAATAAAAATAATTAATATTTATTTTAAGAATTACTTGATTTATAGATTAGTTTGCACTATTTAATGTGAATGATATTGTTAATAAGGATATTAATTAATAACAAAGAAATGTCGGCCGATATCTGAAATTTTTATAAAAGCAAATAGGGGATAGGTTAGTAACTACTTAAAAAAAACAAAATAAGTCTTAGATTTAAGAATAATAGGTTTCTTAGATTAGGTATATCATAATTATAATAAATAGTTGTTAGCAAATAACAAAGTATAAGATTTAAAATTATTTAGTGCAAATTAATTTATTAGTCGAGTAGTATGTAGACTCGGCTTTTTTATTTGGGAGGAAGGTTTAAAAATGGATTTGTTAATAAAAATACTCGCACTGGGAGTTGCAATTATAATAGGGTTTTTTATAGGGTTTTTCTTCAGAAAATACATAATAGATTCGAAACTAAGTTCAGCGGAACAGAAAGCGAATCTATTGCTGAGTAATGCTAAGAAAGAGGCGCAAAACATTAAAAAAGAAGCAATGCTGGAAGGCAAAGAAGAAATACATAATTTAAAAGTACAAACAGAGGAAGAAATTAAAAAACAAAAATCTGAAATAAAGAAAATGGAATACAGGCTGCTTAATAGAGAAGATTCTATCGAGAAAAAGGCTCACTATCTTGACAAAAAAGAACAAACCGTAAATCAAAAGAATGAAGAATTTGATCATAAAAACAAAAAACTGAACGAGATTCTGGATAAAGAAATCTTGAAGCTGGAGGCTATTGCAGAACTGACCAAAGAAGAAGCAAAAGCAATTCTAATGAAAAAAATAGAAGACGAAGCAAAATATGAATCAGCAAAAGAAATAAGAAACATAGAGGCCAGGCTAAAAGAGGATTCTGATAACATGGCAAAAAAGATAATTTCACAGGCCATACAAAGATGCGCACTGGACCATGTAAGTGAAACCACAGTTTCAGTAGTAAATTTACCCAATGATGAAATGAAAGGGAGAATAATAGGAAGAGAAGGCAGAAACATAAGAGTATTTGAAAATCTTACCGGCATTAACATAATCGTAGACGATACGCCGGAAGCTGTTATATTATCTTCGTTCGATCCGGTAAGAAGAGAAATTGCCAGAGTAACACTTGAAAATCTGATAACAGACGGAAGAATTCATCCTGCAAGAATAGAAGAAATGTACGAAAAAGCAAGTAAGATAATTAATAATGAGATTAAAGTAGAGGGAGAGCAGGCAGCTTTTGATACCGGAATATCGGAATTAAATCCGGGAATAATAAAAGTACTGGGGAGATTAAAATACAGAACCAGTTACGGCCAGAATGTACTGATTCATTCAAAAGAAGTGGCTTATGTGGCAGGTATAATTGCAGCTGAACTGGGAATGAACGTTAAGAAGGCAAAAAGAGCCGGGCTGCTGCACGATATCGGTAAAGCTTTAACCCATGAGATAGAGGGCTCCCATGCTATTATTGGTGCTGAACTGGCAAAAAGATTAAATGAAAATGAAGAGATATGTCATGCAATCAAGTCACATCATAATGAGGTTGAGGCTAAATCAATACTTGATGTGATTATACAGGCCGCAGATCAGATTTCAGGAGGAAGACCGGGGGCCAGAAGAGAAACACTGGAAAATTATGTCAAGAGGCTGGAAAGTCTTGAAAAGATTGCCACTAAATTTAAAGGAATAGAAAAGGCTTATGCCATACAGGCCGGTAGAGAAATAAGAGTAATGGTGAAGCCGGAAGAAATTGATGAAAATATGTCAATTGTGTTGTCCAAGGAAATAGCAAGGGAAATAGAGAAAGAAATGGAATATCCGGGGCAGATAAGAGTAACCGTGATCAGGGAAAGCAGAGCGGTTGAATATGCAAAATAATACTGATATAGACAGGTTTTTATCAGAATTAAAAATAAAAGATTCACTAAATATTGAAGAAGACCTGGGGAATGGATATGTAAGGTTAAAAATTTCTGAAGCCGAAAGAAGGCAGGCTCTTCAGGATATAAGCTGCGTGGAGGATATAATTATAGAGATGCTTCGAAACAGCAGAGATGCAGGAAGTAAAAACATATTCATCGGGACAAAGAAAATTGAAGATAAAAGGAGAAAAATTTATTTTATTGATGATGGCGAAGGAATTCCCCCTAATTTACAGAATCTTATTTTCGAATCAAGGGTTACTTCAAAGCTGGAAAATGGAATAAAGGATCCTTACGGGTTCCATGGCAGGGGGATGGCCTTGTTTTCAATAAAATTAAATGCAGATGAAGTAAAGATAGTTTTTTCAGATAAATGCAAAGGAGCATCCTTTTATATAGATATAGACCTTGACAAAATTCCAGAGAAAAAAGATCAATCTGTAATACCTCATATAATAAAAATGGATGGAGATTTGAGTATAGTTGGAGGAGTAAATAATATAATCAAGACTATTATCGAGTTCCAGCTTCAAAACAGGGGTATCAACTTTTATTACGGGACTCCTACACAGATATTAGCCACTATGAGAGATATGTTTGGAAAAGACAATAAATATCCCGGATTTGAGCACTGGAAGAAGTTAAAAGATTATATTGACTCAAATAAGATAAAAGTAACGGAAATTCCAAAATTAACCGATAATTATATTTTAATGGATATAATTTCTAAACAGATATTTAATATGGATATATCCCAGAGAGGCATTCAGAGGGTTATATATAATGAAATAAAGGCACTGGAGTCCTTAAAAATCGATATAGGCGGCAGCATGAAGAAGCCCGCCTGTAATCAGGAACAAGATGTAAAAGAAGATACTATAAACATAAATAAAAACTTAATACTTTATGATGAAAATAAATTAGCCAGCAGGTTTAAAGATGAAGAGATAAGATGTATAATTAAAACCCTGGAAGAAAAGATTAAAGAATTAGGTGATAAATATTTTATCACTATAGGTAAAGATATAGAATACAAAAAGGCAAATAATATAATAAAGTTAGTAATTGAATTGAAGCAAAAAGAATAAGAAAAAAAATAGTAGATTAATAATATGAACGATAATATTAAGTTACTAAGGGTGTCTTCAAAATCAAAACCTAATTCAGTAGCGGGTGCAATAGCAGGAATGATCAGAAGTAATAACAGGGTCCAGATCCAGACCATAGGAGCAGGAGCATTAAACCAGGCCATAAAAGGCATCGCCATAGCCAGAGGCTTTATAGCACCTACCGGCCACGAACTTGCATGCATACCTTATTTTAAAGATATTGAAGTAAATGGAGAAGTAAAAACTGCTATTGTTCTCAGCATCGAATCCAAATGATTTTATATTCTTTAAATAACTCTTTTATTCTTTTATATCATTTTTTTAACAAGAAAATTCAAACCAATGAAAGCGTATATAGAGACTTTTGGCTGTCAGATGAATGAAAATGATTCCGAGAGAATCATGTATCTGCTTGAAAGAGAAGGATATAAAAGAACCCGTGACATTGAAGCATCCGACCTTATTATATTGAATACCTGCACCGTAAGAGAGAGGGCAAAGAACAGGCTTTACGGGCATATTGGTAACCTAAAAAGGTTAAAAAGTAAAAATAATGATATTTTAATATGTATAGGAGGATGTGTCGCCCAGAATCTAAAAGAAAAGATAATAGAAGATTTTCCATTTGTGGATGTTGTTTTTGGTACCCACAATATAACCGAACTTC
>CAZHOY010000097.1:0-6033 GCA_964534695.1 uncultured Actinomycetota bacterium
TATCCTCATTTAACACTAAAATCCTGGTTTTAACATTGTCCACAGTGGCCAGCCAATATGCATTTGTTAATAAAAAAATACAGTAAATTAACCGGAAAATATTTTAAGTTATATATTAAGGATTAGAGAGAAATTATTGTATTAAGGGTTGAAATATAATAAAAATATTAAAGGGTTATGATTGATAATAAAATGAATTTACGGTGTAGAATCCACAGCATTTTTTAATAGAGTAAATTCTTTAGTTGTAGAAAGCTACTAGTTCTTTAAATTTATTATAAATCCTGGAAATTTTTTAGTTGAGATGTTCTCTATGTCTTCATTTACATCTTTTTCAGAGTTTATATTAATAATTTCATTTAAGTCTATTACTGCTATGATACTATAATTTTCAATTATCCTTTTGGTATTTATTAAATCTTCTATCATATTTACGTTTATATCTAAGTTTTCTGTAATTTTATCTTTTTTAATATTTAATAATTTTTGTAATAATTGATTGATTTTAAATAAAATTTCTTTAGGTCCTTTTCTTGGGCTAGCCAGTTTCTCATTAAATTTAATCGAATTACTATCTAAATTTTTAAAATCCTCTATTTGTTCTTCATCATTATATAGAAGGTTATTAGACTTAGAGATATGTTCATTATCTATATTAATATCTATATTTTTATTACAAGTATTTTGCAAATCATCATCATCAATTACTGTAAGAATCACCCTGTACTTTCCAGGTACAGTGTATGTATGGGTAGCGGTAATACCACTTCCTGTACTGCCATCTCCAAAGTCCCAGCTATAAGAAATAATAATTCCGTCAGCATCAAAGGAGTTTGAACCATCAAAATAT
The DNA here is from genome assembly GCA_964534695.1 of uncultured Actinomycetota bacterium. Taxonomy (GTDB): domain Bacteria; phylum Actinomycetota; class Humimicrobiia; order Humimicrobiales; family Humimicrobiaceae; genus CAZBSE01. The sequence continues at coordinate 851 of CAZHOY010000097.1, forward strand.
TCAAGATTTGTTTCTAATAGATTATACTCCATCTTGGCTTGAGGTTTTTTATTGTTCTTAGGCTTTTTATCTTCTTTTTTATCTCCCTTATCTTCATCTTCACCCTGATCCTTACCCTTATCTTCTTTATCCCCTTTTTCTTTTACATCTACACTTATTTCAAGCTTTTCGTCTTTCTCCTGGGCATAAGTATATTTCGGTAAATTAAAAAAAATAAAGAAAAAGATTGTTGCATATATGAGTATTAAAGAAGAATATTTTAATATTTTATTATACTTATTCTTTAATATATATTTTTTACTCTAGTTCTATAAAAAATATTAATTTACATGTTCTTTTCTTTTACAAGCAGCTGACTCAAAAAAGTCTCTATAAGACTTGGATCAAATTGAGAACCACTGTTCTTTTCCAATTCATCTAAAGCCCTTTCTTTAGGTAAGGCCTTTCTATAAGGTCTATTACTTGTCATAGCATCATAAGCATCAACAATAGATATTATCCTTGAAGTTATTGGTATTTCATACTCGGCTAAGCCATAAGGGTAACCTTCCCCATCCCATCTTTCATGATGATGCAGAATAGACTTAGCTATATGGGCAAGGTCAGGACATGATAATGCTATTCTGTAGCCAATTTCTGAATGTTTTCTCATAATTTCCCATTCGTTTTTATTAAGTTTACCAGGTTTTAAAATAATATTATCAGGAATACCAATCTTCCCGATGTCATGAAGAGTAGATAAAAGACTTAGTTCGTCTAATTTAGAATTAGGTAGGTTAAGCACTTTACCAAAAAGTAAACTATACTTTTCCATTCTTTTAGTATGTTCTTCGGTTTCATAGTCTCTTTCCTCCATGGCTCTCCCCAGTGAAGCAATAATAGAACTACGGGCACTTTGGTTCTCTATAAGTTTGTGTCTGTACATTCTATCTTCTGCTTCTTTCCATAACTCTTCAGTATTTTTTTTAACTTTTTCTATAGTTGCAACTCCTATAGATATACTGATCAACATAGTATTTGTACTGCACTCCCTGCATTTTTTATATACTCGGTTTACTATTTTCATAGTAGTAGAAAACGATGTTTTGGGTAATAAAATACTAAATTCATCTCCACCCCATCTAGCTATAATATCTTCCTTTCTAAAGCATAATTTAAGTATACCTGCAATTTTTTTAAGAAGTTTATCTCCATATATGTGGCCAAAAACATCATTTACTATCTTAAGACCGTTTACATCCCCAATTACTAAACTTAAAGGCATCTGATGTTCGGCATTGAGTCTTTTTAATTCGATATCGAAAAAAGCTCTATTATAAACACTGGTCAATTTATCATAAAAGCTTAAATATTTTATATTCTCTTCTGCTTTTCTTATTTTAGTTATATCTCTTAATAAAATCACCTTACCCAGTGGTTTTCCACTACCATTCTTTAGTTCTGTTTGTCTGGCATTGTAGAAGTGTTGACTTCCATTATTCCCTATCTTTAAATCTTTATTTCCTAGAAAAATATTTGAATTTTCATTTAATTCTGATAATAAATAATTAACTGATTTTCCAGCTGCTTTAATTATCGAGGTATTAAATATTTTCTGAGAGGCTGAGTTTAATTTTAAAATCTTTTCATTCCCATCTGTGAGTATCAGTCCATCATCCATATTTTCAAAAATGGTTTCAAATGCTACAGGCATAATTCCTCTTATATTGGTTCTATTAAGAAAAGGAATGATAATCAGGGTACAGATTACAGTGACTATAGGTGTCTCATCTATATAAGGGAAAGGATTAAAGCCTAAAGATTTTATTAAGATTATTAGCCAAGGAATAGATATATATGGAATGAGAAAAAACTTTTTCCAACGATTTTGGCCATCAGGTTTTATAAATAATTTTATTGTGTTTATAAGTGTAATTATTATACCAGATAGAATTAACATACTGGAATAAATAACAAATATAAAATATAAGGTGCCATATTCTTTAACAATTAAACTAAAAGAATCAAATAGGATAAGCTTGGCATCTACCCAGATTAAATTATGAAGCTCGTTTGTTAATACTAAAAATAGAGTAACAATTGGGAAAGCACTAATAAGAATAATATATTTTAAATTAAAAATTTTATTAAAATTAACATATTTAGCTGCCAGTAAAAATAGTCCAACTGGAAGTAGGATAGAACCAGTATATTGAATTTTATCAAAGAGCATCTTTAAATGATTGGCTGTAATGCTTTGTTCAAGTATATAGGCTGTTATCCAGATGAGCGATAGAGTTATTATTCCTATACCTATAGTATCTTGCAAGCCTTTCCTATATATCCATATATAAAGGATCTCCAGGATAGCCATGAAAACTATAGTTGCCAAAGGGATAAAAAAGTTTGTATTTTGCCAGATCATTTTAAATAACTTCCTTTAAAATGATATAAAAATGTTCGATTTATATTTTTACTCTATACATTTGTTAATTAATAACACTCATTAAATAAAAAAACCGACTTAATTAGTCGGTTACGCTATTTGCTCCATCTTCCTCAAGCGTCCAAATTTAAGGAAGAATTCAAAGCACCTAATTTTTTTATAAATATGTATTTATAAATATATATTACAATTAAACTAATGTCAATATAGATATTAAGATTAGTAATAATATAATTTTAACTATTAAGTTAATTAAACTAATAATTAAAATAAATTTACAAATAATAATACATTAATATATATATTCACAAAAACTATATTTAAGCATACTACATTTATTTTTCGATTAGCCAGACATTCTTTTACCATAAATAACTATTGATAATTCCAATTAGAGAATATAATACCTATAATCGATATCGTTATACTATATAATGGACAATAAGAAGTCAAAAAAGAATGTTATCCTGCTGGGAATGGTATCCTTGTTTACAGACCTTTCCAGCCAGATGATCTATCCATTAATTCCTGAATTTCTGGTCAGCATTGGGGCGAAAAAAGCAGTAATAGGTATAATTGAAGGAATTGCAGAAAGTACCGCCTCTCTCTTTAGACCTATTTTTGGTAGACTTTCAGATAAACTAAAAAAAAGAAAGCTCTTTATTTATTTGGGTTACGGCTTGTCTACCATCTCAAAACCGTTTTTATTCTTTGCCGGTTCCTGGCCTGTGGTGCTTGTCGTAAAATTTCTTGAAAGAGTGGGTAAGGCTTCAAGGACTCCCGCAAGGGATGCCCTTATCTCTACTTCAGTAAGCGCCTCAAAAAAAGGTAAAGCTTTTGGTTTTCACAGGGCTATGGATAGAATAGGAGCCATTGGCGGCCCCTTAATAGCCATGCTCGTATTATTCTTTTTTGACAATAATGTGCGCCTGGTTTTTCTACTTTCCGTAGTTCCTGCCGCAGTGGCCATTTTCTTTATAAAATTTGTAAGAGAGACTGCTCCCGGAAGGGATAATGATCCACCTGCCAAACAAAAAAGCAGCTTAAGAAGCACACCTTTTATTTTATTTTTAACAGCAAATATAGTTTTCAGTCTGGGTAATTCATCCAACGCCTTTTTAATCCTTAAAGCCAGAGAAGAGGGCCTTGCAGTTTTTTTAATTCCGGTTATATGGATTGTGTATAATATATTTTGTTCTATATCTTCACCGATATTTGGCACGCTTTCAGACAGGATCGGCAGAAAACCGGTAATAATTACCTCTTTTATCTATTATTCGGCAATTTACTTTCTGTTTGCCCTATCTAATTCCATGTGGTCGATTTGGGTTTTATTTGGGGCCTACGGTATATACTACGGATTATCCGATGGCATATTCAGGGCATATATATCGGATCTTGTAAGCCCCCACCAGAGAGCTACAGCCTACGGCCTGTTTAATACAGGAATTGGGTTAGCCCTTTTCCCTGCTTCAATTATAATGGGTACCCTATGGGATATTTACGGAAGCAAGTGGGCGTTTACTGTTTCAGCACTATTCAGCTTACTGGGTTTTTTAATCTTTTTGGCAAGTTTGGTCATTAGTAAGATAAAATTAAATCTAATTGTCAGGAGGTGAGTAAATGAAAGATACAATCATCCGTGATTTTTTTCTTGGGTTTATAAAACTGCATATACTCTATCATTTAAAAAAAGAAGAAATATACGGGCAGGAGTTTAGAAATGAGCTGGCAAGACACGGGTATGAAATTTCTTTTGGCACACTTTATCCTATATTTTATAAACTGGAAAAAAGTGGATATCTAAATTCAAGAAAAGTAAATGTTAAAGGTAAAATAAGAAAGTATTATTCTATAACAGATAAAGGAAATGCTGTTCTTGAAGACTCAAAGCATAAAGCCAAAGAATTATTTGATGAACTATTTACTTAATTTCGGTATAAAAATACCCTCATTCTAGCTGATAATTCTGGTTCCAGTTTTGATTGCTGTGACCAGCCCACTTTAAAATAATGCTTCTTCATCTTTTTCTGGGATACTAATATTTTATAAAAAGAAACCTGATAGTTACAAATGCTGATGGTGTTTATAATCAGTATGTTATGCCAGTCAGGTTTTATAATGCAATTTTCAAAAAATTTCCTGTAAAATTTTATTAAATATTATCATATACCTTCTTGACTCCATTTTAGAAAAAGATGTAAGCAAATTAAATTTAAATGGTAATGAAAAAGTGTTAGATTTTAGCTGCTGGATTGTTGTCATTTCAAATTATATAACCAGAAAACTTCCAAATAGAAGCGTATGCAAATATATTTATATATTAAATAATACATTAATATATTTATGTATTTATATTAAAATAAGCTATTGTTTACTGGCTATATGGTTAAAAGGAGAAATATAATGTATACAGTCAAGAATAATGGAAATAACTCTGCAAGCATAATTTCACAGGGAGTAAAAATCGAGGGGAATATACACTTTCCATATTCAGTTGAAATAGATGGTATTGTGGTGGGAGATATCATATCCGATGGTCTGCTGACCATTGGAAGAAAAGGGAAAGTAGAATCCAGTATAAAAACCAAAAATGCTGTAATATCAGGCAAATTCGAAGGCGACATGGTTGCATCAGGTGTGGTAAAAATCACACCTACCGGAAAATTTATCGGTAATCTAACCCAGGATGGTGCAACGCTCTCCATAGAAAAAGGCGGATTATTCAGGGGTAAAAGCATAGTGCTGGAAAATAAAA
>CAZHOY010000098.1:0-6007 GCA_964534695.1 uncultured Actinomycetota bacterium
ACTGGCAAGCAAGATTACTAATAATGGATGAGCCAACTGCTGCAGTGGGCGTAAATGGCAGGCGTCAGATATATAGTCTAATCAGAGATTTAAAAAATAAAAGTTTTTCTATTATATATATTACGCCGAACATAAAGGAGGCGTTTAGCTTTGTAGCTATTGATAGAATAATAGTAATTAAAAATGGCAGGAAGACTGTTGAAAAAGAAATGAATAAATCAAGTGTTGAAGAAATAACTGCTTATATGATGAGTGCAAAAAAATAGGATGCTTTAAAAGACACGTTATAAAAATTTTTTATTTTTAATATTTAATATATATTTAAACTATGCAGGAGGTAATCAAATATGAAGGTTTTTAACAAAGATCTGAAAAAAAAGGACGTATTAACTAAATTTGGAGACTTATCTCAGCTGGGAGGTATAAAGAGGTATATAATGGACAGTGGTATAACGAGAGGAGTAAGAGCAATAGAGATGGATAATGGCAACGGTTTAGTTATTAAAGTACTTGAAGATAGAGCTCTGGATATATCGGAAGCCAAATATAAATCTATCCCGATAGCATGGAGAAGTCCTACTCTTGAAACTAACCCATTTTTCTTCGACAAAGATAATTTCGAATTCTTTAAATCTTTTTTTGGAGGTCTTTTGACAACATGTGGACTAACATATGTAGGGGCTCCCTGCAAAGATGAGAATGAGGAGTTGGGTTTACATGGGAGAATATCAAATATCCCTGCAAATGTAAATATTATTAATGGATTCTGGGAAGATGATGATTATAAGATGATCGTATCAGGTAAGGTAAGAGAAGTTTCTGTGTTTGGGGATAAACTCGAACTTACCAGAAATATTATTATGATTATGGGACAGGATAAAATATTTATAAATGATGTAGTTGAGAATATAGGTAGCATAAAAAGTCCTATAATGATTTTATATCATATTAATATCGGATATCCTATACTAGATTCTGGGGCCAGATTAATAGAATCAAAGGCAAAAGTAGAAGCAAGAGATGATGAGGCAAGGAAAGAAGGAGAAAATTTTGGTATTTTTTCCGAACCAATCAAAGGTTTTAAAGAGAAGGTTTACTTACATGAGATAGAATCAGACTCGAAAGGTTTTTCGAATATAGGGATAGTAAACGAGAAATTTTATAAGGATAAAGGAATTGGTGTTTATATAAGATTTAATAAAGATAATTTACCCTTTTTAGCTGAGTGGAAAATGATGGGTATTGGCGAATATGTCGTTGGTCTGAGTCCTGCCAATTGCTCGCCACGAGGAAGGGCTTTTGAGAGAAAAACAGGGGTTTTGAAATTTCTAAAACCTGGTGAAAGCTTAAATTATAATATTGAAATAGGGATTCTTGATTCAAATGATGCTATCAGTGAGTTTAAAAAGGGTCTCTAAAAAGATTAGTATATTGCTAAAACAGTACTTATATATTAAAACTAGAATTTAATATATCTGTTTTGAAATTTTAAATAAATATAAAATAGTATTATTATAAAAGGAGGGTTAAAAATGGAAAGTAAATATTTAAAAATCGAGCCAATCAGTGACATCTCACAGTCGGAATTTGAACCGTTTGGCCAGATAGTAGGTTTGTACAATGAACCGCCTATGGAAGATTTTGAGAACCTTAAGTTTTATAGAGATAATATAATTATGGGCGCTTCTAAAGAAGGAACTGAAGAAGTTACTCTCGGATTGCTTCATTGTAAAAAAAGAAAAAACGGAGAACCGATAGTGAAAATGGAAAGGCATCCGTTATTCACAGAAACTTTTATCCCGTTATTCGGAGGAGAAGTAATATTTGTTATGGCACCATCTGACGAATCGAAAAATGCGCCGGATAAAGACAGAGTTAGAGTATTTTTACTGGATGGTAAGCTTGGAGTATCATTAAATAAAGGTACTTGGCATTGGCCGCCTATGGCTATCAGAGAATATGGTAATCTGGTACTTGTATCAAAAGGAAAATTATTTAGTGGAACTGATATAGCAGATATTGGGGTAAATATTTATCCTGTATTCTAGTGTTCATCTCAATATAAGTATATTGGTTAATTATTTGACTTAATCGCTGACTTTTACCATATTCAGAGTAAACATACAAGTCAGGAGATGATTTGTTAAAAGGTATATTGTAGATATATCAAAGTTGGAGGGACAAGTCTTGAAACGCGATATATATGTGGAAGATTTAAGTTGCTATTTCAAGGGTAAGAATCCTCTTAAAAGAAGATCAGTCGGAAGAGAGGCCTAGATGGTTAGATGAGCAGATTAGACAAGCACTGGATTTAAACTGTACGAACAATTGGAAAGATTATAAAGCAAGCTGATTGTGGAAGGTTTTGATGTGGTACTAAAGCGGTAAGAATATAGCAAAAAGTTTCACGTAAAAGGCTTGAAGGATATGGCTAAGCACATCTTATTGTTCTTTTCTGCGGCAAGACACTTAAAGGTAGCAGTGACACTGGTTAGTTCGCCTTCTTGACGATAGGATGGTTGATCTGGGTTATGTAGAAAGAGTTTCCTATGAGAATGTAAGAAATATTTTAAAAAAACGTAATTAAGCGGTGGTTAAAAGAGATGTAGTGCATACTCCTGAGGGTAAAGCTTCTTTGTATGTGCCATGGAAGATGTAGCGAGAGTTTACAAAAGAGAGCATAACCCTGATATGACAGCGGTATGTATGGATGAGAAAAGCAAGCAACTTATAGTAGAAACACGTTTTGCAATACCAGCTAGGCTAGGCAGAAGGGCTTGTTATGATTATGAATATAAACGTAATAGAACATGTAATCTGTTTATGTTATATGAATAATTTGTCGGCAAAAGATTTTTATCAGTTACAGACAGACTTACAAAAGTTGACTGGGTAATACATATAAGAGATCTTTTAGATATTCGATACACTGATGTTAATAAAGTGGTTTTGGTAATGGATAATTTAAATAGTCATGTCGGCTTTCAATGTATGAGATATTTGAGCCTATGGAATATAGACGGCCACTAGACAGGCTTGAAATACATTATACTTCAAAGCATTGCAGCTGGCTAAATATTGCAGAGATTGAACTAAGAGTTTTAAATGGGCAGTGATTAAAACGTAGAATTTCTGATAAGGAGATCTTATTAGATGAAGTTAAAGTGTGGCAGGATAAGAGAAACTCTGATAAGGCTAAAGTGAATTGGCCGTTTACTGCTGAAGATACGAGTTTCATGTCAGTCACCAATTGTCGAATAAAGTCTTTTTAACTTTGTTCTGGCATCATCATCGTAAACTGCCAATCCACTTTGGGGAGTAAGTTTTAGAACAGTATCCTATTATGATAGCTCCTGCTACTGGAAAGTCAGAAGCTAGTATTATTCAAGATACTGGAGGGACATGTATAAACTAAGAGGTGCAATTCTTGACGAGATTATGGGACAGGATAAAACCTATCACGGTATGTCAAGAGTCAGATTCAGGGGTCTAAATAAAGTAGAAATGCATTTTCTTTTAACTGCCACAGCGCTAAATTTAAAGAAAATGGTAAAAATGCTGGATGTAGAGGAAATAAAGTCCAGACTTAAAAGAAAATTTAATGATATTTTTCAAATCGTAAATAATATTTTTAGGAATTTTGTAAAAAAATTAGTAATTGAAGCGCCTTAGGCAAAAGACACGCTGTGGTTTATATCAAATATATATTACGGCTGATTTGGAAATAAAAAGTATGCACGAAATACATAAGGCAAATTGTATAAGTTAGTATCAAAGGGGGTTTGTAATTGTTTACGGGTGGTAGAAAAATTACTATTGAAGAAATTGCTAAATTGGCAAATACCTCTAAAACTACTATATCTAGGGTTTTAAATAACAGTTCAATGGTCAAAGAAGAAACCAGGAAAAGAGTCTTAAATGTTATAGCAGAACAAAAATACAAGCCCAGCTCTTTTGCCCAGAGTATGAGATCCAAGAGGTCAAATACAATCGGATTGATACTAGCTGATATCGAGAATCCGTTTTATTCAAGGATGGCAAAAGGTGTGATCAACATAGCTGAATCTGAGCAGCTTAATGTAATAATATGCAACTCGGATTATGATACACAATCTGAGGAAGAGAGCATTAAAAAGTTGATTGGAAGACAGATAGACGGGATTATCATAACCACGGTTTTACCTAATAAAGATATTCTGAAAGAATTGCAAGTGCTTGAGATACCTTTTATTCTTGTTGATTGTATGGTGGAGATTGACGGAGTTAGTTATATATTGAATGATGACTATTTTGGAGGAAGAATTGCGGCTGGGTATCTTTTGAGTCTCGGACATAAAAATATTGGCTTTGTAGGTAACAAAAAAATTCTTAGTTTCAGAAAACGATATGAAGGATTTAAAAGCATACTTGAATCTAACAATTTGAAAACTGATATAGACTTCATGATTGAGGATGTTAACGATTTTATAGGTATAAATACAATAACAAGAAAGATAATTCATAGTGACAAAGGGATAACTGCCTTATTTGCAGCAAATGACTTCTTGGCAATAAAAGTTATTGACAGTTTTTTTTCAATGGGAGTTAAAATTCCAAGGGATATGTCGGTTATTGGATATGATAACATCCCGCTTTCTGGTACAATCAGGGTGCCGCTTACAACAATTAACCAGTTAAAATACAGGTTGGGTAAAATCGCAATGAAAAGTTTACTGAAGTTGATAGATAAAGAAAATAAAGACAAAGTGAAAAGGATTGTTATGAAACCTGAACTTGTTATAAGGCAATCCTGCATAGAGATATAAGCAAAAAATTAAATGTATAGCTATGTGATATGTGGATTAAAGGAAGATATTTAATTTTAAAAAAATTTGTCAGAATTGTTAAAAATAGTTTTTTCGTGTGATTAGGTATTAAGATAAGTATAGTTAATAGGAGATTTTATATGAATTATCTTATTGGTTTTGATGTAGGAACATCATCGACAAGATGTATACTACTAGATGAGAAGGGGAAGCTTATTTCATCAGCCACTAAAGAATATCCTATGGATGCTCCAAGAGCAGGCTACGCAGAACAGCATCCTAATGTGTGGTGGGAAGCATCAGTTCATACGGTAAAAGAGGTTCTTGCAGGGTCAAAAATAAATCCTGCAAACATTGTAGCTGTAGGGATATCGGGACAGATGCATGGCTCTGTATTCCTTGACAAAGCGGGCAATGTAATAAGACCTGCACTTCTATGGTGCGATCAGAGAACGCAGACCCAGTGCGATAAGATTTACCGCGAGTTCGGGGGAGAAAAGGAGTTTATAAAACTTTCATATAACAGAGCACTTACCGGGTTTACTGCTCCCAAAATACTATGGTTAAGGGATACCGAGCCCGAAAATTATAAGCGACTACACCAGATCCTACTTCCCAAAGACTATGTACGTTATAAATTATCAGGTACATATGCAACAGAGGTTTCGGATGCTTCAGGTACAATACTCATGAATATAGAGAAGAGAAACTGGTCAGATGAAATACTTGATGGTTTGTCTATCGATAAAAATCTCCTGCCCCCTATATTTGAATCATACGAACTATCTTCCAGTGTATCGGAGGAGGCATCAGCAATTACAGGGCTTTTAAAAGGCACTCCTATAGCAGGAGGGGCAGGAGATCAGGCAGGTGGAGCAGTAGGTTCAGGAATTGTGAGCGAGGGCTTGATATCGGATTACCTTGGTACAAGCGGAGTAGTGTTTGCGCATAGCGATAAACCTGTATATGACCCTGAAGGAAGACTTCATTCATTCTGTCATGCTGTAGAGAATAGCTGGCATCTAATGGGGGTGACTCTTTCCGCAGCTGGTTCATATAAATGGTATTATGAAAAATTCGGGGTGTCGGATAAGGCTGCTGCAAAATATAGAGAATCAAAGGGTTACAATCTTCTAAACAAAGAGGCCCAAGAAGCACCTCCTGGATCGGAAGGTCTTATTTTTCTGCCTTATCTATCAGGA
>CAZHOY010000099.1:0-5998 GCA_964534695.1 uncultured Actinomycetota bacterium
TTAGTCTGGATAAAATAACTGAAGAGTATGAGGTTGTTTTTACCAAATTCAGCCAAAATCTTGAAAAGAGTTTTTTTAATAAGGAAACTGTAAAAGAAGTACTGAAAATAGTAGTAAACCTTGATGAAAGTTACAGGATACCCTTAATATTAAGAGACCTGCAGGATTACAGCTATAGGGAAATTGCAGAACTAACCGGTAAACCCATAGGCACGGTTAAGACAAATATACACCGGGCAAGGAAAATGATAAAAGAGAAAATAGGGATTAATAAATGATGAAAACACGAATTGAAACAAAAGGAAAAAATTTTTATCTATAATATTGAATCTTTTAGGATTTTTCTTATGAATAATATAAATAAATACTTAAAAATTGCAAAAGATGCGGTAATAAAGCCCTCGGGGAATATGAATGAAAAGATAATTGACAGAATTTCTCATATCAAAAAAACAGATGAGAAATTACTGGATGAAAAATTTATGGATTACTTTAAAAAAAGTAATTCAAGAGTATACATGGCCATTGAAAAAATAAAAAATAACCCCGGAGCTTTTGCAACTCTTATGGCAGCCGTACTTTTAATTATTGTTTTTATTGCCTGGGCAGTTAAAATATTTTTGGGCTGGAAAAAAGCTGATGAAGGAAACAATCAGTTATCTTCTTCTAAAAATGATACTGAGTAAAAATAATGCCAGCAGAATTATCCAGAACCAGGGATTGGTAAGCAGATTCCTTATGGGTTCATATCCTATTTTACCAAAAACTTTTAAAAGCAAATCTTCCAGCCAGCTGTACGTGGTTTCAAAAAGAGAGCCAATATTTTCTAGCGTGAAGACATTTTTTATTACTTCCATAATTTATAAATTTTAGCGTTTATTAGTTATTTTGTAAAACTTAAAATATAATTTTAAATTATTTAAGTGTTTTTAATAACAATAGGATAAGGAGGTGTATCTTGCGCTATTTCAAACTCAAGGAAAGGAATACCACCATTAGAACGGAAATTGTTGCCGGAATAACAACATTTATGACCATGGCCTACATAATCTTTGTCAATCCGGCAATTCTTTCTGCTGGCGGCGCCACAGGGATTCCTTTTGAGGCGGCAATTATTGCTACCTGTATTGGTGCGGGGATAATGAGTGTACTGATGGGAGTTTTAACCAATACACCTTTTGCACTTGCATCGGGAATGGGAATTAACGCGGTGGTAGTATTTACTATCGTGTTTGGACTGGGCCTCAGCTGGCAGCAGGCAATGGGAATTATAGTAATTGAGGGAATACTTGTAACTGTTCTGGTGCTTACCGGTCTCAGGAGCATGATAATGAGAGCTATACCAATGGGATTAAAGTATGCTATTGGTGTGGGAATCGGTCTGTTTATTGCATTTATCGGAACCCAGCAGGCAGGTTTTGTGGATATGGATCCTGCAACTGCAGTAACACTTGGTAATTTCACGGCTCATTATACACAGCTGGCTGCGTTCGGATTGGTACTCACGGCAATACTTGTTGCATTCAGGATAAGGGGCGGTATTCTGCTGGGAATTATAGGTACGGCTATTGCAGGAATGGCGTTTAGAGTAATACCCATTCCTACGGAATTTATAAGCGTTCCCACAAAGGCAAGCTTTTCAACATTTTTCCAGGCAGATTTAGTAGGAGCGGTATGGAGCAAGGGAATGTTGAACATAGCTGCGCTGGTGATGATTTTTGCACTGTTTATGACTGACTTCTTCGATACCATGGGTACGGTTATAGGAGTAGGAGGAGAAGCGGGACTGCTGGATAAAAAGGGCAGCCTCCCTAATTTAAGAAGGGTGCTTTTAATAGACTCTCTGGCAGCAGTAGCAGGAGGACTGTTTGGTGCCAGTTCCATAACCACCTATATTGAGAGCGCATCAGGCGTTTCCGATGGCGGAAGGACCGGTATCATGCCTACTGTGACCGGGTTTTTATTTTTAGTTTCAATATTTTTTGCTCCTCTGATTGCAGTAATCGGTGGAGGCGTGGAAATAGCAGAAGGAATTTATAAATACCCCGTTACTTCCCCCGCACTGATTGTGGTTGGATTTTTAATGATGACTGTAATGAGTAAAATTGATTTCAAGGATTATGAAATAGGCATACCAGCCTTTTTAACCATAATTATTATGCCTTTTACTTACAGTATATCGTATGGAATAGGATTCGGTTTTATAAGCTATACTTTAATAAAGCTATTCAGGGGAAAGTTTAAGGACCTCCATCCGCTTATGATTATAGTAAGTATATTATTTGCAGTAGCTTTTGTTGCGGAAGCTTTAGCCAAGAGATTCATGGGGAATTAAAATAATAAAGTAAGGTTTAATGGGAAAATATAAATTTTCCGGAGACTGGCCGGTACTGGTTGCCGGCCAGTTATTTTAAGCAGGTTTGACAGGGAAGTAAAATTTCATTAGTGTTTGTACAGAATTTAGGGGAAAGATGTTTAAAGAAGCCTGGAGTAATTTAGTAATCTAGGTTATAAAAGAAGTCATTGAAAATCAAATGATGAAAAAAACAAATCTTTTGGTTTTGGCCGGGATAGTTGTGTTTGTTTTTATTTTTACGGCGGGGTGCTGTTCCATTTTTGAAAGCCTGATCGGGAGAAGTTCAAATGAAGGCCAGGATGGTACAGAAGGAGAGTCAGAGGATATTGAAAGCGCAGGAAGTCAGAAAACAGAGAATGCAGCACCCATAGCGGTTATGGGAATATATCAGCAGAATTCCGGTGATAATTGCTTTACGGTAGGAAACCCGGTGTATTTATCTGCTTCGGATTCAACTGATGCAGACGGAAACATTTTAAGTTATCAGTGGCAGATAGGAGACATAGGCACTTTATCCGGAGAAGAGGTTTATTATATCTTTGACAGCATTGGTGAATATGACATTACCCTTACAGTTTATGATGGAATTGATTCTACTGCCGTTTTAAGAAAAATTTATATAATAGAATCCGGTGAATATATTATAAAGAACAAGACCCACGAGATGAAAGTGGGACTTGAATATATTATTACAAACAACGGCCCGGCAGGAGTAGAGGATATTATGTACCTGGTTGAGATACCCCAGACTTACCAGCCGTTTCAGGTTATAAAAAATCGTAAGTCCAACTATAAAGAAACAGATAACCTGTATACCAATGATTATAATTTAATTGCCAGGTTTAACCTGGGTAATCTTGCAGCAGGCCAGTCAGCCAATGTTTATATTAACTGTGATGTAATTCTTTATGAGTATGAATATGCAGACGTGTCATATAGTCCTGATTCATATTATTATGAGGACAGGGATTTAATAATGTATACCGGCAGCGAATATTACATAAATAGTGACTCCCGGGAAATAAAATCCACGGTTAAAACCATTATTGGTACAGAAACAGATCCATTAGTTATTGCAGAAAAGCTATATGATTTTGTATGCGATAATCTTAAATATGATAGAGAAAGAATAGGCAAGGAAGAATTTGGTTTTTTTTATGCTTCGGATATTCTGCGGAAGGAAAAAGGTGTCTGTACCGATTATTCCATCCTCTATACGGCATTATGCAGGGCTGCAGGAATTCCTGCCAGATTTGTACAGGGGGTGCCGGTACTGGGTATATTAATGGAAGAAGACGGTCAGCTGCCGTACGGACACGCCTGGGTGGAAATAAAACTTCCTGGATACGGATGGATTCCCATAGACATAACTACGGAAAGCGGGTTTATGACCTATAATTATTATCTAAATATGGAAACCTATAAGGGATCCGGAGTATTTTATAAAAGTCTTGATATAGACGGTAAGAAATACTGCCCTGTGGGACTTTATTATTCCTGGGAGGGAGATATTGAGCCGGATGTGAGAAAGGAGGTAATCTATAGTGTCAGTGGCTCGAGCTTAAAAGAGATCACTGTTATAGCTGAAGAAGAATTCCTGAAGGTAGTTGGTTATATACTTAGTGTATACGAAGTTACCATGAACCACACTAATTCACTGCACTCTGAAAACTGGATATTTAATGATCCCCAGGAAATTTCCCTGGAAGAAGCCCTCCTGTTAAGATTAAAAGAGCTCTCTCAACAATTGGAGAGCACTGATTATCCGGAAAGCTATGCTGCAAATAGAAACAAGCTGATAGCTATAAGCCATGATATGAATTCTTATAAACAGGAACAGATTGAATGCATGAAAAGTGGGGATTACAGCTGCTACAGCAGCCGGCATAATATGTTTAAAGATGCTGTAAACGCCTTGTTTGACTGTTATAATAATATAGCAGATAAATTTAACCGGGGATATTAGGGAGAGATGATATATCAGAGAATATTTATAGGGCTTGCTTTTATTATAGCAGCGGCCGGAATTATATATTTATTTTCCGCTGCTTATAAATTTGCAACCCAGGCCTATTCTGTGTTTTGCCCCAAAAAGGAGATACTGACCACTCCTTTTAGTATCAGGCTGTATTTTGAAGAGATTATATTTAAGGCCTCCGACGGCACAAACCTTTCAGGCTGGTTTGTACCGGCAAGGGAACATAAAGGTGTAGTGCTGTTTTTACATGGAAAAGGCGGGAATATTTCAACCAGGCTTTCATTCGTGGATTATTTCTGCCGTAAAATAGGGCTGTCAATTTTTATTATTGATTATCGGGGATATGGCAAGAGCGAAGGCAGGCCTACTGAGAAGGGAACCTATCTTGATGCTGAAGCAGCATGGAAATATTTAACTACGGTTAAGAAAATAAATCCCGGAGATATTATAATTTTTGGACGGTCCCTTGGAGGACCCGTTGCAGCCCGGCTGGCCGGAAAGGTAAAAGCAAGAGTATTAATCTTAGAGTCTACTTTTACTGCTATTAAGGATATTGCTGCCCAGACATATCCTTATCTGCCGGTAAGGAGGTTTTTCAAGTTTGAATATCCTACCGCCAGTTACTTAAAGGAAGTAAAAAGCCCGGTACTAATTATACACAGCAAAAGAGATGATTATATTCCATTTTCCCATGCAATAAGACTGTATAATACTGCCAATAAACCCAAGTATTTTTTAAAGATAAACGGCTCTCATAACAGCAGTTATGTGGAATCAAAAGAAATTTACATAGAAGGAATAAAGTCTTTTCTGGCCAAACATTAAAAAGACAGTTAGATTCCTTTTTTCATATATACCCAGTCCCTGTATTTAAAATACCTTTCTGCGATCCGGGAAGATCTGGTGAACATATTTTTAAAGCCAAATTTTTTATAAAGGCTGTAAGCATTTTTATTTGCGGCCGCTACCCAGAGAGTTAATGCCTTCTTTCCATGTTTCTTTGCAAAGTCTTCCACAAAGGATAACATAATTTGGGCCACACCTTTCCTTCTGTTATCTATATCCACTGCCACATTATCAATATAAATAGTGTTGCTGTCCAGTTTGGGAGCATCCAGAAGATTTAATATAAATGCTTTAACTGCCCTTGGCAAACCCAGGTACTTTGCGTAGATTTTGAAACTTCTATTATGTATTTTAATATTTTCCCTGGTTACAATTTCAATTACTCCCACCATTTTTCCATCCATTCTGGCATTATAATATCTTCCAGTACCGATATTTTCAGTAATCTCTGCTGTGATGATATTAAGTGCGGCGTCTTTTCTGTTGCTGAATATAAATTTTAACTTTTCGTAAAATGCATCAAATACTATCTTAATGTAGCTGTGTAAGTCCTCTAATTTTAAGCTGCTTATACGGATGTTATAAGAATTCCCGGATTGATTTTTACGTTTAATCATCGGGTGACCTTTTCCTCAAGCAGCTGCCTGGCTTTTATGAGGTTGCCCCTGGAGGTTAGAAGTTTTACCCCCCTTACACTCTGAAGAGAGGTAATGCTCTGGCCCGCGTCATCGGAAAATATTTCGGTTTTAATGCCGTAACTTTCCAGAAAACTTTTTGCTATTTCTGCTTCAATTCTGGAATTGAATGTTTTAATTGTA
>CAZHOY010000100.1:0-5970 GCA_964534695.1 uncultured Actinomycetota bacterium
AGTAAGGACCAGAGTTATGTATTGTGGAAACTCAGCCAGGATCAAATCTCAAGAATCAAAACTCCCATAGGCACATTATCCAAATATGAAATAAGGAAAAAATCAAATAAAATATTCCCTTTTCTGGATAAAAAAAGTGAGAGCCAGGATATATGTTTTATATCAAGTGATAATTATCATTCTTTTTTAAAGCATAGATTTAAAAATATAAAAGAAGGAGATATTATAAATACCAGCGGGAAGCTAATAGGAAGACACAAGGGATACCCTCTATACACTATTGGCCAGAGGAAAGGCCTGGGTATCAGTCACTCAAAGCCGCTTTATGTAAAAGAAATAATACCAGAAAGAAATATTATTATAGCCAGTGAGGAGAAAGATTTACAGCAGAACCTGCTAAAAATTAAGGATATCAATTTTATTGCCGGCAGTCCCCCCTCCAAACAATTTAAAGCAATGGTTAAAATAAGATATAATTTTAAAGAAACTCCTGCCGAAATTAAACTTAATGACCATAAAACCGGCAGCATTATTTTTGATAAGCCGCAGAAAGCCGTTACTCCGGGGCAATCAGCAGTATTTTATACCGACGATATACTTATAGGAGGCGGTACAATTATAAAATTCTAATCCTCTGTCCCCCAATATTCTTCGGCTTCTTCTTCCATCTTTACCAGCCGGTCATAATAATCCGGGAATTCATTTAAATGGGCCAAGGCTATTTTACCGGTAGCGAGGGGATCATCATTAGAAACATTGGTATCGGGATCAATTTTCCCATGCTCCAGTTCAACATCTATTCCTACTCTAAATTGTTCCACATCAAATTTGGTCCAATCAATTCCCAGTTCTTCTCCAATCTTTAACGCCTCTTCAGCAGTAAAGTGCTTCTTTGCAGTCATTTTCTAATTCCTTTTAGTTTAAATTTAAAATTAATACAGGTATAAATTATATAATAATTTTTATTAAATTAAAAAAATACTAAAAATCAGTCCGTTACTTTAAAAAAATTACAAAAAATATGTAAATTGCTATTGACATAAATAATGCTATTTGCTATATTTATAACTACCTTAAAACAGGAGGTAACTTTTAGAACTAACTGAAATTTATAAACGAAAGAATGTAAAAAGTAAGTAAGTTTAAAAAAGGCCTGAGAAAAGTTTTAAGGAAGGTACCCCAAGGTGTTTAGTAGCCTAAGGTGTGAACTATGGTAAAAGATAACTTGGGGTTTCTTTTTGCCTCAATCCTTACAATAGTTAAACTTAAAATATCCAGTCTTCTCTATTCCTTAATTTACTGCCGTTATAATCTTTCTATCCTGTGGAACATTTCTTATATAATTAATTTATCAGTGATTTTACATACATTCTCAAAGCCTCCAGCAGACTCAAGGGTTGCCGGCTCATATAATATTGTAATATCAATTGCAAAATAAAATTAAAATAAGTACAATATTAAAAATTAAAATGTAAAAAAGAGGAATTATGGTCAACCCTAAATATGCTTTTTTTGAAGGAAAGATAGTTCCCATAGAAAATGCAAAGATAGATATCAGAACAAATTCTCTGCAGTACGGTACAGGTGTCTTTGAAGGAATCAGAAGTTATTGGAATGAAAAAACCAAAACAAGTTATGTTTTTAGAATGGAAGATCATTACAGTAGACTTATATTAAATTCCAGAATAATAATGATAGAAATAAAATATTCCATAGAGGAACTATGTAATATAACTATTGAACTGCTAAAAAAGGAGGTGTACTCGGAAGACTGCTACATAAGGCCATTTGCCTATAACAGCGGATTAAAAATAGGGCCTAAATTAATCGGAAACAAGCAGAACCTTTTCATATATTCCATACCTCTTGGAGAATATCTGAATACCAGCAAAGCCATAAGCGTCTGTATTTCATCGTGGGAGCGTATTTCAGATAACGCCATACCTCCGAGGGCAAAAATTTCAGGTTCATATGTTAATGCTGCCCTGCAAAAAACAGAGGCGCTGTTAAACGGCTATGACGAAGCACTGGTCCTGACATCTAACAACAAGCATGTTAGTGAAGGAAGTGCCATGAATGTTTTTATGGTTAGAAACGGTACTTTGGTTACCCCTCCCATAACTGATGATATATTGGAAGGGATTACCAGAGATACAGTAATAAAACTGGCCAGAGAAAATGAAAATATTGAAGTGGTTGAAAGATCAATAGATAGAACAGAACTATATATTGCGGATGAGTTATTTTTCTGCGGGACAGGTGCTCAAATCTCACCTATAGGTTTCGTGGGTAAGCGGCCCATTGGAAACGGAAAAATGGGTCCGGTTACAAAGAAACTCCAGGAACTCTACTTTAAAGTGGTAAAAAATGAAATGAGCAAATATTCAGGCTGGTGCAAGAGAGTATAAATACTTTTTAATTCCGGCTCTTATAAGCAGTACAAAATCCTGTATAACTACAGTTTTTATCACAACGTTTTTCGACCGTGCTTTTAAAATCGCCCTTCCTTATATTGATTATTGCGTTAGTGATAACAAGTTTAAGATCCTCTATCTGCTTGCTATTAACGTATATTGATTTCTCGGTACCGTCTTTCAGATATAAAAGAAATCCTCCAATATCCCCTACCGGTACCTTACAGATCTCCGACACCGCTCCCATATAAGCTTTAAGCTGGAGACTATGCAGATAGTGATTATGGTAATAATTCCGGCTTTCTTTACCCTCTGAGTGCCCGGAAGAAACTTTATAATCAACAATTCTCATTTTACCATCCTTAAGCACATCAATTCTATCCAGTTTGCCGGTTATAAAATAATTATTTATTTTCCAGTAAAACAGCTGTTCCGGTAACATTGATTCTATCTCAGAAAGCTGCCAGAACCTGCTTTCTAAGAATATTCTTGTGTATTTTCTTATCTCATTATCTTTTATTCTCTCCATAATAAAATTTTTAGATATTCCGGTATGGTTTAATCCAAGTAAAGTTATATTTTCTATAAATTTATGAACCTCTTCGCCCCTTTGAAGTTCCCTGCCAGGTTTCTGCGGTATTAAATTAATATACCTCCATTTATATATCAGCGGACACCTTATATAATCAAGAATTTGTGTTAAAGGGAAAAAAGTTGCAGTTGACCTGGTATTTCCCAAACTGCTGGGTAATTCTAAAATGGAGTTCATTTCTCTGAAAGCTTTAAAAATTTTACTATTTCCCTCCCGTGTATCTTCTACCTCCAGAATCTTTTTAACCAAGATTTCCTGTGATTTTTTCCAATCACTCTGATTAAACATTTTAATAGTTTTATAATTTCTTCTTTCAGATTTTATAAAACTAAAAGCATCGTCATAACTATTAACATTATTATATAGATCCTTACCGTAATTTAATTTGATAAACTTCAGACCCTCCTGATTTATAATTTTTAAATTACTGCCCTTTTTTACCACATCATTAAAGAAAGGCAGAATTTCTTTTACTTTGCCGCTGTCGTTTCCAGCATTTTTACAAATCCCATATTCACTATAGGATAGGACAAGAACTTTTTTGGCCCTGCTGCAGGCAACATAAAATATTCTTCTCTCCTCTTCTAATTTAATTTCCCTTAAAGCCTGCCTGAAAACCGAGGCGTTCTTAAAATTCTTTTTTTCTTTCCATATCTTTCCATCTCTCCTGAGCCAGGAGGGAACTTTGAACCTATTATTCGAAATCCTGCCCCTATAATCACTCTTCCACAACATGGGCAAAAAAACCACTTCAAATTCAAGCCCTTTGGCAGCATGTATGCTCATAACTTTTACTGAATTCTCACCTGAAAATTCTACCGCTTCGGGATTTTCGTAACCGGTTCTGGCCACATCCTTTAGGTAAGTTATAAAACTTTCAAGATTGCTCTGCAGGTAACTTTCCTGAAAGTCGGAAGCAACTCTTATAAGATTTTCTATATTTTTAATTTTACTCCTGGCAGCCGTTCCGAAACTTGGTTTTAATTCATTCATCATGCCCGTATCCTCAATAATCAAACTGATAAGCTCCTTTAACTTCATTACTCCTGACTTTCTAATATATAATCTCAGGCTGTCCAGAAAATTCTCCAGTCTCTTTCCGGTTGATTTGCTGAGGTAAGAATTTTTTTCAAAATTCATTATTCCTTCGATTATATTTACACTGCGTTTTGATCTCTCCGGAATTTTCTTTAAAAAATATATATCACGGTCACATATTTTATATTTTTTTGATTTTAGTAAATAGATTACGGAAATCTCATCTGTTATATTGTTTATCACCCTGAGCCATGAAACAATAAATAAAATCTCGGGTTCAAAGAAGAAGCTTTTTCCACCGACCAGTTCAAATTTAATGCCATTCGCCTCCAGCTCTTGAGTAATCTCCCCGAATCTCTTTCTTCTGGCAAGTATAGCCATATCCTTATATTTAATACCTCTACTTGAAAGATATTTTATAATCTTTGAAATTTCCGCAGCTTCTTCCTTATGAACCTTTTTGGAATAAAAAACTACTGCTGAATCCTTCTTGTTTTTTTCAGGCTTCAGTTCTTTTTTGAACCTTACCTTATTGGAAGAAATAATATTGTTTACAGTATTTATAATCTCGGTTCCTGATCTGAAGTTAGTGGTAAGATAAAAATTAGAAACACAACAGTTCTTAAATCTATCCCATTTATGGAAATTAAGTATATTTTCCACACAGGCACCTCTAAAGGAATAAATACCCTGATCATCGTCACCTACCACCATGAGTTTGTTATATTGGGGATCACCGAGCAGGGAAAGAAGATATGCCTGTGCAATATTTGTATCCTGGAACTCATCAACAAATATATATTTATATTTCTGCTGATACTTTATTCTTATCGACTTTTTTCCCAGAAGCAGAAAATATGGTATAAACACCTGGTCTGAATAATCTATACAGTTCAGGCTATATTTTTTCTTTTCATATTTTAAATAAACATCAAACAATTCTTTCTGGTATCCGATAGACTCTTCTTCCTGGGCTTTCAAAGCTTTACTTTTATACTCGGAAAGTATTTTTTTATAATTTCTCAGGTATTTTTCAAATTCAGTGGTAGATATTAGATTGTTTTTAAGGTTTTCTATATAAATAAGTACATTCTGTACAAACTCACCAATTCTCTTGCCGGCTTTTACATGGTTCAGATTAATTTCACCAAGTATTTCATATAATATTTGCCAGGATTGGCTGCTATCTATAATCCTGAAATCCCTTCCCAGTCCGACCTCAAAACTATTTTCAGAGATAATTTCGTTTCCGAATGAATTAAAAGTAAAAATATCAATATTCTCAAAGTTAATTCCTTTTTTAACTTTCTCATTGATTCTTATTCTCATATTCTCAGCCGCATTCCTGGTAAAGGTTAGTGCCAGCACTTCGTCAGGTCTGCAAATTTTGCTGTTTAAAACTTTTATAATATTGCTGGTTATAACCCGGGTTTTACCTGAACCGGCACAGGCAATCACTCTCTTTACTACAGCTCTATCCGATAGCGCATTCAGTTGTTCACTTGTCTCCTTAATTTCTTTAGCCATAATACCGTGGACATAGGATTTTAAAATCACAGTTCAGGCAAGATGAATAATTCATAGGTTCCGGCTCAAATTCCTCTTTTTTTATTCTCAGAATAAGATTGCTTAATATATCTTTTACTTTGCCAAAATCATAATATTCTTCAGGGACCTCATATAACGTCTTCTTCGGATTTTCCAGGCACACATATCTCATTTTAACCTTCATATTTTTAAGATATTCAAAATCCCTGCTTGAATCCAGTGCCATTCTGTAAGTCTTTAATTGCAGCTCCTCTCTAAGATCCGAATCACTATATGAGCATAATCCTGACTTATAATCCACTAACTCTATGCTGTTATCACCAAGTATATTCACCTGGTCTATCCTGCCGGTAATATTTTCCTGGTTTAATTTAAATG
>CAZHOY010000101.1:0-5835 GCA_964534695.1 uncultured Actinomycetota bacterium
CTGTCTTATCTGCTTTTACTTGGAGGTATAGTGGATTTTCGCACTATTAACTTTGTAGGGATTATGATCTGTCTGTTTCCCTTTTCTCTACCCTCAATTTTATTAATCAAGAGCTCTGTTGCCTGAGATCCTATTGCATATTTGTCCTGTGCTACAGTTGTTAATGGGACCTCAAGATGGGAAATGATGTCAATATCATCGAAGCCTACCAGTGATAAGTCATCTGGTATTCTTAAACCAATAATCGATGCAGCTTCTACGACAGCAAGTGCCACCAGATCACTAATAGTAAAAATAGCAGAAGGTCTCTCTTTATTTTTTAGAAATTCTACTATTACATCAACATCATGCTGGCTCTTACGCTTAGTTGTATTAAAAAAATCCAGCTCACTAGTAGAAGTTTTTACTTTGTTACATACCAAAGCCTGATCAAATAAAAGCCCGTTGTCTAGTAGGGCTCTTTTATAGCCGTTAATCCTATCCCTGGCGCTGGTAGTCTCCATCGATAGCCGCCTTGTGATAATACCTATTCGGCGGTGTCCTAGATTAATAAGATGCTCTACTGCCTTGTATGCTCCTTTAAAGTTATCTGATACCACATAGCTGGTGTCTATATTTGGTATATAGCGGTCGATCAGGACAAAGTTAAAATTTTCCTTTACCATTTTTTTCATAGTCTCATCAAGCAGAAAACCGTCAGGAAGAAATATTATTAACCCATCGATTTTTTTTGACAGGAGTTGGTTTACTGATCTTTGATGCAGTTTACACTTGTTGTCTGTAATAGAGAACATTAACTGGTAACCTTTAATACGTGTTGTACTTTCAATACTAAGGGTAATCAGAGTAAAAAAAGAGTCCCGAAGATAAGGTTGAACCAAACCTATCACCCCGCTTCTTGTAAAGGGCATTTGTTTAAATGGATCTGAGGATACATAGGTTCCTTTTCCCGTTACCCTGACTAAAATTCCTTCATGCACAAGCTCCAGCATTGCCTGTCGGACTGTTGCTCTACTAATTTTAAAATCCTTAGCTATCTCAGATTCAGAGGGAATTGCTGAATTGGGTTTAAAGGAACCATCTTTTATCTTATCTCTGAAATATTGAGCTACTTGAATATATAAAGGTAATGGAATATCTTTATTTATCATTTTATTTTTTTTATTTTTATTACGACTATTATTTAATATTATAAATAGCAATAACAGTATATGTACAGCTATTTTTTTCTTTATTAATTAAAAGCAGTTAGATAAAAGTACAGTGGATTTTAGATTTTAATAAAAAGCGCGGTAATTCTACAATTTAAGATAAAAGATTTTTTACTTCTTCAAATAAACAAATCATTTTCCTTATAAACTCCTTAAAACATATATTTTAGGTCAACAAAGATATAATTAAATGACAGCATGTATTTAATTGTTGACACATAAATGTACCTATGATAACCTGTACGTACATTTCCAATAATTAATATTCATCAGAAATTAAAGTTGTGGAATATTGAAAATAATAGAGAGATTAAAAAGGCTAATAAATATAAACTGCACACTTTCATAATTATGTTTTAGATGCTTGTTTAAAATATCAATCTAATTGATATTTTTAATAGTGCTATTAGTTTACGCTTACTGTTACATACATGCGTCAAGAGTATAGTTGATTTTTTAATAAGTAATATTGACAAAGATACAGAAAGCGAGGAGGTGATTAAAATATTTTGCTATTTTAAATAGCAAGTAGGAATATTGATGAAGGAACAAATAAAAAGCCTTATTTAAAAAAGGAGGAAGTAATGAAAAAAACGTTATTATGGATTTTAGTAGTTATAATAAGTATGTCAATAGTTGGTACTTTTTCATTAGCAGGCTGTGAAAAAGCAGGAACAGAAGTAGAAGAAGCAGCATCTGTAGAAGAAGCAGAACCTGCAGAAGAAGCAGAACCTGCAGAAGAGGAGGTTCCAAGCGAGCCGGTTACTATTACTGTATGGGCTGATTCATATTTCACACCGGAATGGCAGGGGGCTCAGGGAAGAATTCTGGAATTAATATGGGACAGATTTGAGCAAGATAATAATGTTACAGTAGACCTGGAACTTGTTCCATACCCGGAGTTTCAGAACAAACTTCTTCAAGCACTTAAAGCCGGTACTGCACCAGATGCAGTTATTGCAGACCAATATTGGCTTGCATCTATGGTAGAGGTTGGTGGAGTACAGCCGCTTAATGACTTATGGTCAGAAGAGGACCGCAGTGACTTTTTAGATTGGACAGTGGATGGCGTTACGGTGAACGGAAATATCTACGGTATCTGGTACACTACGGATGCAAGAGTACTTTTCTATCGCAAAGATATACTTAGTACAGCAGGTTTCAATGAGCCTCCTAAGACTTGGGACGAGTTATATGATACTGCCAAGGAGGTCACAACTGAGGATATATATGGCTTAGGCACAATTGCAGGTCCAGGTGAAGGTACAATGTGTAATTTGCTTATCGATTATTGGTCTCAGGGTGGAGAGCTTGTAAATAGTGATGGTGAACCAGTGTTTCAGGAAGGTGAGAACAGAGAAGCGCTTATAAAAATACTAAATTACTATAAGAAATTATTCGATGAAGGAATAGTTCCAGCTGACAGTATTAATTATACAAGTGACAATGATATGATGAGCAGAATAGCAGCTGATGGTTATGCCATGTTCTTTGGTGGAAGCTTCCTGGTTAGCTTTATTCAGGGGAATTGTGATCCTGAAATAGCGGAACAATGGGATATTGTTGTAAGACCTACACCACAAGGAGGAAGCCCAACAACTTTAAATGGTGGTTTCATGCTTAATGTACTAAGTAGCGATCCTGTCAAGAAGGAAGCTGCATGGAAGTTTATATGGCACCTGGCACAAGCGGAAAATAGTTCTGCATTTGCAGAAGCATCTTCAGGCTTGCCTGTTAGAAAAAGTAGCTGGGAAACTGATAAGTTCTATAGCGAAGATTATTATATGAAGAAATTTGCTGAAATTCTTCCCTATGGCAAAGCAAGGGATAATTCCATAATTTACCCTATTATAAGTGATAAGCTCTCAATTGCAGTAGGAGAGGTAATTTTTGGACAAAAAACTGCAGAACAGGCGATAGATGATGCATATGAAGCAGTGAAGGGCTCAATGTAATGTTTACAGTTTGGGATTAGATAGGTATATAAATAATAATAAAGAGGACAAGATGTATCCATAGTATACTTGTCCTCTTTATTATAAAAAAGATAGGATTTAGAATAATACTTAGATGACTAATATTACATTATCAAATAACCTGGAATCAGGAATAAAAAAATTTATTAAAACCAAATTATTCAGTACTAAGAACCCATCTTGGTTTATTGCTCCTGCATTTCTATTTACTCTTTTACTTACCCTGTATCCAGCTCTTTATTCTATCTATCTTAGTTTTACCGATGCTTCACTGGTTAGCAAAGAGACTAATTTTATCGGTTTAGCTAACTATATGACACTTTTTACTAATCGATATTTTTATTCTGTTTTAAAAAATACTTTTATATTTGTTTTTGCTTCTGCATTCGGACAGATATCGTTAGGATTCTTATTTGCTTATCTGACTAATAAGCCATATCGTGGAAGAGTATTTGTAAGGACTTCGTTGCTTATAGCCTGGATAATACCTGAAGTTATAATGGCCCTTACATTCAAATGGATGTTCATTGGAGATAAGTATGGGCTCATTAACTCCATTCTTTTTAGAATCGGATTTGATATTAAGCAGTTGGAATGGCTGGCACAACCCATGCTTGCCATGTTTGTAGTTATAATAATGAACATATGGAGAGGTACTGCTTTTTCGATGATTGTACAGCTTGCAGGCTTACAGAGTATACCAAATACACTTTACGAAGCTTCGTCTATTGACGGAGCTAGTGCTTTTCAAAATCTCAGATACATAACAATTCCATTACTGAAACAAACTTTAATGGTTAATATAATTTTTGTAACCATGTGGACATTCAATATAATGGGATCTGTTTACGTTCTGACCGGTGGAGGGCCTGTAGGGGCTACAGAAATAATTTCAATATCGATGTATAAGGAGGCTTTTAAGCTCTTTAAGCTTGGCTATTCTTCAAGCATCGCAGTAGTGATGCTTGTATTCAACATTGTGATTACTCTTATTTACATCAGGATTTTAGGTAAAAAGGAGGAATTCTCTAATTAAATTAGAAGTTACAATTTCAAATTTAAAAAAGATAATCAATAGAGTAGCTGTTTATATGGCTTATATGCTTATCTGTGTATTTGCTCTTGGACCAATCATGTGGATAGTTTCTACTTCTTTTAAAAAGACGGGAGATGTTTATGATTATCCTCCATTATGGATACCAAGACCTCCTACTATTGATAACTATGTAGAGGTGTTGACTTTTCCTAGTATTACACGGGCTTTTTTAAACAGCTTAATCGTAGCAGCAATCAGTACACTACTAATAATCTTACTTGCATCTTTAGCTGCTTATGGATTTTCGCGCTATCTTTTTAAGGGCAAAAGAGTGCTTCTGATGGTACTTATCGGTACCCAGATGATACCCGGAGTAACAAATATTATACCAATATACATCATAGCTGAGCGTCTTGGCTTGCTTGATTCTATCACTGCGCTGTTCCTGGTTTATGCAGCAGTTAATATCCCTTTCTCAGTATGGCTTTTAAAGTCTTATTTTGACTCAATACCCAGAGCTGTAGAAGAGGCTGCTTTAATAGATGGGTGTACGAATCTGAGCGCACTTTTCAGGATAGTAATTCCACTTAGCCTGCCAGGGCTAGCTGCATCAGCAATGTTCAGCTTTGTGGCTTGCTGGAATGAATTTTATCTTGCTCTTGTTATTACTTCCAGTATTAAGAGCAGGACATTACCCCTAGCACTGTATTTATTCCAGAGCAGTTATGATATTCAATGGAATTTACTTGGAGCTGCTTCAGTAATAGCTACGATACTGATAGTAATAATTTTTCTTCTTTTGCAGGATAAATTTGTTTCGGGATTATCAACGGGTGCACTGAAGGAGTAATCGGATTGAAAGTAATCTTTTTATTAAACGATTATGAGAAAAAAAGTTATAAATATAGGGTTTCACGAAACTATAGCTTTAAGATTTTGCCCTCCGCCTCAATTCAGAAGACTAAAATTGGACAATTTGATCAGAATTTGCCTTCCGAAACCCGCATGGATACAGGGTTTTAGAAGGTGGAGGGTAACTCTAAAATGGGTAGTTCCTTAAACCAGCACCAGTAAAGGGTTTCAGAGTTTCGTGAAGGCTACATAAATATTATATTTTGGAACAATAGAATAAATTATTAAGTAAAAACATATAAGGATTTTAAATTGAATAATAATAAAATAAATACAAATACAATGGACAATACACTTAAGTTCTGGCGCAATGAAATAAAAGACAAACAAAGGGGTATTTATAATTATAAGGACAGGATAAATTTAGCTATTAATAATATAAAAGAGCGAATATATAAGAAAACACTCCGGTTTGATAATTGGTTAAAGAGGGAATGCTATTATACTGATGTAGGAAAATATAAATTCCTGGATAAAGAGTGGAAACCCATTAAAGTAGGAGATTCGTGGGGCGGTAAGGATGTTAGCTGTTTTTTTAAACAAACAGTAAAGATTCCGGATTATTTTAAGGGAAATAAAATTAAATTTCTTTTATACCTTGGTGGAGATTCTCTTGTAAAAATAAATGGAAAACCTTATCAGGGATTGGACCCTTTTAGAAATGAAATATTATTAACAGAGAATGCAAAAGGCGGAGAAA
>CAZHOY010000102.1:0-5815 GCA_964534695.1 uncultured Actinomycetota bacterium
CAGATCCTGGCCAGCAGTGATTTTATTTTCTTTCTTATTATTTTCCATGATTCTATAGTTCCTTGTGGCTTTCTATAATTTTGCTCCGCAGTTGGGACATTTCTCCATTTTATCTGAAACAGGGTAGCTGCATATCCGGCAGTGATCTATCTTAAATCTGCAAAAAATGCACTGTTCTGCCTCGTTGTCCTGGAGTTCTCTGTCGCAGTAAGGACATCTAATTGGTGTCTTTTTACCTGTATTTTTTGATTCTTTTCCGGTCATATTGACTCCTGTTTATACTATTTTTTGTTTTTTTGCTTTTCAAGGTAGTTTTCAATAGCCTTATGCAGTGCATCTGCACCCAGATTGGAGCAGTGAAGCTTGTTCTTGGGAAGACCGCCAAGCTCCTTGGCCACATTTTTATTGGTAATCTTTAATGCCTGGTCAATACTTTTACCCTTGGCCATCTCGCTGACCATACTGGATACCGCTATAGCTGCGCCGCATCCGAAAGTCTTGAATTTTACATCTTCGAGCTTATTATCCTTAACCTTTATATAGAAAGCCATCATGTCTCCACAGACCGGATTTCCAATCTCACCTATGCCGTCTGCGTTTTTTATTTCTCCCACATTTCTGGGAGACATAAAGTGATCCATTACTTTTTTACCATACATAATCATGAGTACCTCTTTTTTTAAATATACAAATCTTCCTGCATTCCTATACCAGAACCTGAAGACTTAATTAATATATTATTTTTAACTGCTACTTTCAAGTGTTTTTCTGCTCCTTATATAACGGTGACATCTTTCTCAATCTATCTATAATAGGTGGGAGGACTTTAAGGACTCTGTCCACCTCTTTTTTAGTATTATATTTTCCCAGTGAAAACAGTATTGATCCCTGGGCCATAGTGGGGGAGAGTCCCATAGCCAGAAGAACATGAGAACTTTTAAGTGCCTGCGAGGTGCATGAAGATCCGCTGGCAGCAGCAATTCCTTCCAGGTTTAACATAA
Source organism: uncultured Actinomycetota bacterium (assembly GCA_964534695.1). Lineage (GTDB taxonomy): Bacteria > Actinomycetota > Humimicrobiia > Humimicrobiales > Humimicrobiaceae > CAZBSE01. The sequence continues at coordinate 1,002 of CAZHOY010000102.1, forward strand.
GCAGTATTGATTCTCCCTCTATGAATTCAAAACTTATATGCACATTTCCGGGAGTTCTTTTGGTAGGGTGCCCGTTTACCTTTATGTTTTTGATTTTACTGCTGATTCCTTTTATTAGATTATCCCTTAGTTTTGATATATTTTTAATATTGCTGTCCATTTCACTTCCGGCTATCTCACATGCCCTGCCGAAGCCGGCAATGGCAGCTACATTTTCGGTTCCTGCCCTTCTTCCTTTTTCCTGGGTACCTCCCAGGAGCAAGGGCTTTATTCTTACTCCTTTCCTTACGTACAGAGCAGCTGCACCCTTGGGCCCACACATTTGCTGGGAGGAAAAGCTGTATGAATCTATTCCCAGCCAGTTAACGTCAACCGGTATTATACCTGCTGCGGCCATACCGTCACAGTGAAGCAAAATGTTTTTCTCTCTGGTAATTTTTGAGATTTCTTTTATTTTCTGGATGGTTCCCACTTCATTATTGGCATGCATAACGGATACCAGTACCGTGCTGCCGGTAATTTCTTTTTTTATATCTTCCGGATTTATAAAACCGTATTTATCCACGGGAACAAGACTTACTTTCCAGCCCTCTTTCTGGAGCTCTTTTAAGGGATTGAGGATGGAAAGGTGTTCGATACTGGAAGATATTATATGGTTCCCTTTGTTCCTGTAAGCCCTGGCCAGTCCCCATAAGGCAAAATTATTTGATTCGGTTCCACAGGATGTGAAATATATTTCTTCCTCATTTGCACCAATAAGTTTTGCTGCATGTTTTCTTGCTTCCTCTACTGCTTTTTTTGGTTTTTCGCTATAGTCATGGAGGCTTGATGGATTGCCGTACTGTTCCTTTAAATACGGTTCCATTTCCTTAAACACCCTGTCATCTATTCTGGTGGTAGAAGCGTTGTCAAAAAAGATTTTTTCCCCGGACATAACAACCACTTACGTATCCTATTTTAATTACTATTATTATTATAGTATTAGTATTATTTCATAAATTATTTAAAAAATCAACTTAACCTGTAAGTTATACGTATTTTAAATTTATAGGATAAATTTGTTGACAAATTTGTCATATATGCTTAGTATTTACATATTATGATTAAGAGAATGTATAGTTTCAGATTAAACAAAAGCTTGATGGATGAAGCAAAAAGTATAGCTGCTAAGATGGATATATCATTATCTTTTTTTATAACCTGCCTAATAAAAGAAAAAATAAAAAAAGGAAACAATTTATTTCTTGTAACCGATGATGGCAAGATTAAACTCCTGCATGAGATAGCCTCGGAGATAAAGAATTTAAGATCTGATTTAAAAAGCTTTCTGAAAAATAAAAATTAACCGCACTTTTAAAATCATATTCAGGATAACCTCAAGCTGAAGGCGTTTTTAGCCTAATTTTTTATGTCTGGCAGCGCCGGCATTATGAAATTATTTTAAATCTGCTAAAATTAATTTTAACGTATTATAAAAAGCTTGATTCAGATTACCTGTAGACTGAATATATATGAATACTCGAAAGGGGATTGAATGATTATTGTAGTTATAAGTGCGGGGAACCATTTGCTTAAAAGTAAAATCTTTAATGTCAAAAATAAAAATGATATGGCAGTCCTGGGCGAGGCCAATATAGGTGAAATAAAGGTGAGAGGAGAGTCGAACTTTATTCACAGAATTGGTGCCAAAAGAGCTGCCAGGGAATCAGTAAGAGTAAAAGGGCTGGAAGCAGCAGTAAAGCTTGTTTTCGACTGGTATATCAGAAGCGGTATTATAAGCAGTCTCGGGGATATAAGGGCAGTGGGATTCAAATGTATTTTTGGAGGAAAAAGCGGTGCCTGTATCCTTACCAAAAAACTTCTTGAAGAGCTAAAGAGATCCGCATATACTTCACAGGCCTGCAGCCAGTCAAATATTGAAGTGATTGAAAAAATAAAGACGATGTTTAATATACCCGTGGCTGTGATGTTTGATTCATATTTTCATTATTCAATTCCCGAGTTCAGGAGACTTTCAGGCTTTCCCTGGAACTGGTATAAAAAACTGGGGATAAAAAAGAGGGGGTATGACGGATTTTCACACCAGTATATGGCTGCTGTAATCTACAGGATGGAAAGAGCCGAGAAGATGAATTTAATTACAATTTATCTGGGAGAGAGTAATTCTATTTGCGCTATAAAAAACAGGAAATCGATTGATACCAGTATGGTTTTTTCACCCAGTTCGGGATTGCTTCAGAGAAATGCGGTAGGTGACATTGACGGCACTGCGCTGCTTTTTGCCATGAGTGAGCTGAACCTTTCGGTAGAAGAGGCACAGAACGAGATAACTAAAAATGCCGGCCTGCTGGTCACTGCCGGAATAAGAAAAGGTAACTTTAAAAATATCCTGAGCGCGGCCAGGAAGGGAAGCAAGAGGGCAAAGCTTACGGCGGATTTATATATTGATGCAATAAGGAAATATATAGGAGCATTTTCAACTATTCTGGGAAATATTGACTGTATAGTTTTTGGCGGGGAAATTGGTGAAAGCAGTGCTTATATAAGAGAAAAGTGTCTGGAAAATATGGACTATATGGGAATAAGGCTGGATCTTGCCAGAAATAAAGAGTTAAATAATGCACTCAGCCTTATCTCATCCGACTATTCGGTAGTTTCAAAAACAAAAATATATATAGTCCCCGTAAATGGGGAAATGGTAATGGCTTATTTTACCAGAAAGGTAATTGAGAAGGGTAAGGACCTGCTGCCCGAAGAGATGACCTTCAGGTTATGATATGAGCTTTAAGTATTTGCCTATCCTGGCCAGGGTCAATTCTTTTCCCAGTATTTCCATGGTTTCAAACAGGGGAGGGCTTATACTGCTGCCCCATATGGCTATTCTGATTACCTCCGCTATTTTTCTAAAACTTAAATTCATTTTTTCTGAAATTAATCTTAAATTCTTTTCTGTATCGGCTGCGGAGAACTTACTGTCCATTTCCTCCAGCAGCTGATGGGCATTGCTTAATACATGGACAGCATCAATATTTTTATTTTTAAAGTAGGCTTCCAGCTTACTATCGTATTTTACTTTTATAAAAAAGGGCTCTATTAGGTTTATACTTTCTTTTAAGGTCCTGATCCGCTCTTTTATGAGCGGGATTATTTTATCGATTTTCTGCTCCGGCTGTTTTGCTCCGCTTTCCAGCTCACCAGTTTCCCTGCCGGCCAGATAATCCTTTATCTGTTTTCTGAGCAGCTGTTTTAAGAAGCGGTCTTCCATATTTCTTATATAATATCCGTTTATCCACAGCAGCCTGTTGTAGTCAAATTTAGCAGGCTTTTTATTTATGGAATCAAGGTTGAATTTTTTGGTAAGTTTTTCAACCGAAAATACGGTTGTTTTTTCGTCATATGCCCAGCCTAGCAAGGCCAGATAGTTCAGTATTGATTCTCTTAAGAATCCTTCCTCCATATACCTTTCAATGGAGATGGAGCCGTGCCTTTTACTCAGCTTCTGGCCGTCCTGTCCCAGAATCATAGGCAGGTGAGTAAAACAGGGAAGGCTGAAATTAAAGGCGTCGTAAATAAGAATCTGCTTTGGTGTGTTTGACAGGTGGTCCTCGCCTCTTATGACATTGGTTATTTTCATCAGCGCATCATCTATCACTACAGAGTAATTATAGGTTGGAAGGCCGTTTGACCTTACTATTATGAAATCCTCGATGCTTGAAGTGTCAACTGTTATATTCCCATATACCGTATCTTTGAAGCTGACTGATTTATTTTGGGGGACCAGGAACCTTACGGCATAAGGCCTGCCGTCTTCCAGATTTTTTTTAATACTGTCGGGTGTCAGTTTCAGGCACCTCCTGTCATACCTGTATGGTTTTCCTGCTTCCGTTTTACTTTTTCTTTCTTTTAACTCCCTAGGGCTGCAGAAACAATAGTAAGCTTTCCCCTCTCTGGTCAGCTTTCGGGTGTATTCCCTGTATATTTCAGTTCTCCGGGATTGCCTGTAAGGACCGTATTTACCCCCGCAGTCCGGGCCCTCATCCCAGCTTATGCCCAGCCATTTAAGTGAGTTTATTATAAGGTTTATTGTTTTTTCCTGGTGTCTGGCTATATCAGTATCTTCAATTCTTAAGATGAACCTGCCGCCGGTTTTAGCGGCATATATCCAGTTAAAGAAAGCGGTTCTGGCACTTCCTATATGGAGATAGCCGGTAGGGCTGGGAGCAAATCTGACTCTTACTTTATTATGTTTATTGTTCATATTAAATTAGCTTAAGGGTTTACCCATACCGTAATTTTCCTTATAGTTTCCACCGGCTGGCCCCACATGGGATCCTGGCGGTGCGTGAATCCGGAGGGCACCTCTGAATAGGACTCATATTTATAATCTATATAGGTGTATCCGTATTCAACCAACAATATATGATTTGCTTCATTTATATCCATCAGTGCCACCATGGGCATGATGGGTATATCATCGGGAGAGATGGGCATTTGTACCGTCGGCTCCTGCCCGTAGCGGAATTCTTTTACCGTTATCTGATCCAGCGGTGTGAACCGGTTGGGGAGCATAATCTCTCCTGTCTCTGGATTGATTACCACCTGGACATTTATCATGTCATCCTGCGGCCTTACGAAATTCTCAACAGGAAGATTTTTAGTAGCTTCTGTCATAAACGCTTTCCAGATCATTGCCGGATGTGCGCCACCCTGAATTGTCATGCCATCGATGGGTTCCATTCTTACATTGACCTCGGGGTATCCCATCCATACGCAGGCCGCCAGATTGGTGGTAAATCCCGTAAACCAGGCATTTT
>CAZHOY010000103.1:0-5798 GCA_964534695.1 uncultured Actinomycetota bacterium
CAATTTATGCCGTAACCAAATTAACAGCAGAATATTACTGTAAATTATTCTATAACTTATATAATTTAAAAACCACTACACTACGTTATTTTAATATTTTTGGTAAAAGACAAAATCCAAACTCAAAATATTCTTCTGTAATTCCTAAGTTTATCAACAGTATAATTAATAATGAAAAACCAATAATATATGGAGATGGAAAGCAAAGTAGAGATTTTACTCATATTGATAATGTACTATACGCTAATTATTTAGTTATCACCTCTAAAAATAAAAATATTTATGGAAATTATTATAATATTGCCTGTAATAAGAATATTAATCTCAATGAAATAATTACTCTCCTATCAAAATATTTTAAAAAGGATATAAAACCAATTTATAAAAAAGAGAGAAAAGGAGATATAAAACATAGCTTGGCATCGATTGAAAAAATTAAAAAAGATTTATCATATGAACCTATTGTTTATTTCAATGAAGGAATATCAAAATTAATTAAATGGTATACCGATTTAAGAAATTAGATATTAATATTTTTGTTACTTTTGAAAGACCAACAATATACAATGGCTACTAATAGGAGTAAGTAGAAAATTTAGTATTTTTTTTATTGCTTTTATAAAAAAGTTATTGCTCCTAATAGAATATAACTTTCCGAAAATGGGTTTTAAAAATAAAACCTCATCTTTCATACTCTTTATTCCATCAAATGGTAATCTTTTTATGGTTTTAAAACCAATTTTATTAAAATAACTTTCAACTTCTTTCGCATTCAATATATATTGATAAAATCCCTTTAAATTGTTGTCTTGAGTCCTTTCATAATTCTTTAAAATAATCTTAAGTCGCCTTATTGGAGACATATAAGGAAAAGTTAAAAAAAAGATAACCTTTTTCTTTTAATACTCTGCTTATTTCTTTTGCAATATTATTATAACCATTAATATTATGCTCAATTACTCCCATTGACCAATATCCTATAAAATAACCGTCTTTAAATGGTAAATTTTCAACATTTGCATATCTTATATCTAAATTTGGACATAATTCATTAATTCGTTGAACTATCTTTTTAGCATAATCTACACCAATGCACTTAAAACCATTATTTACCAATATAGCAACATTTTCTCCATTTCCGCATCCACCTTCCAGAATATAACCATCCTCGGGCTTAATGTACTTTTTAGTTATATTACTTACAAAATTACTCTTACGTTTGTATATATTCTTTACTCTATTATCATTCAAGCTCCAAATTGTGTCCCAAAATTCTGGAGTAGATTCTTTTTCAATACAAATTAAATTTTTACCTTTTTTATTCAAATACTTCATTGAGTATAATCAGCAATTTAAAAATAAATGTTTAGCATCTTTATTTTAATATAGATGTAAAATTTTAAAAATCTATATCTAATAATGAAAAAGTAATAGAGAAATTATTGGTGGAACTGATAAATTCTATATTTATCAACTAACATAATTAAAAATACTTTAATCATAACAATTAATACTGGCAATTAGATTCATTGCAGCTTTAAATCCCATCTGCATAGCAATATGACCGTTCACATATTGGAATCTTCCCTGCCTTCCTGCTGTTTCAAAGTTCTTTATGGTCTTTATATAATCAAGCAGATTACCAAGGTGCTGCTCATATCCTAATTTATAAATAGGATACCCAAATTCGTATCTATAAACATTCATCTCAAGAACATCTTTTTCTTTTATAATTTTTTCTCTCAGCAGATCTTCTAAAACCATTTCCTTACAGTAACGGTCATCAGACCACCATCTGTCTTTTTTCCCACTGCTTATTTCTGCTACCAGTATTGTGGTATCGGGAAGGATGGTATCATGGCTAAAATATGATGAATCATAAATCCGGTTAAAGCTGTGCTCCCTGAAATACATAAAAGATACCGGCAGTACCTTGGGCTTATTAACCAGAATTCCTACAAATACCAGAGCTCTGAATTCAAGTGATCCTGACGATTCTTTAAGTGTTTTACTGACTTCTGGAGCAATCATTAAAATCGCTTTATTAATGGGAATAGTATTTATCAGAGCATCAATTTTAAAATTACAGTTTTTCCAGGAATTTACAATAATCTCCTCCACCTGGCCGTCATTGATATTTATTTTAACTACTTCCGAGTTTAGATGAATTTTCCCGCCATTTTTTTTAATGTTCTCCACTATTTTATTAATAATACCCCTGTATCCTATTTTAGTAGTATAAAGCTGCCCATCAACATTCTCCACAAAATGCTTCGTTGACCTTCTGCTGAATCTTGCTCTTATTGGTGAAACTATTTTATTTAAGAAAATGCTTCCGGAAATACGTGGTATTCTTTCCATAGCAAATTCGGGTGAAAACTTATCCGGGTAAATACCCCATACATGATGAATATAATTCTTAAAAAATAACTCATACAGGACATTTCCGTAATATTTTAGCAGTATTGTTTCTGAATTCTCAATTTCAGGTTTCTTAAAGATTCTTTTAAAATTATTTTGAATAAGGCTGACCACTGCCATAAAGACCATTTTTTTAGGTAGTTTTTTTAAAACCTCAAATACAGATAAAGGATAAACAAAATATTCATTCATAAATTTAATTAGAATGGTTCTTTCAAAATTAATAAGCTCATCATTCGCAATTTTTTTTACCTCTGCAAGAATTTGGGGATTATTGGTATGGAAGAAATGGGGTCCATATTCATATATATTACCATTAACAATTTCCCCGGAAGCCAGACCCCCACAATTATTTTCCTTCTCAAAAATATTTACATCATAATTCTTCCTGGCCAGATACATTCCTGCAGACAACCCGGCTATGCCAGCGCCCATTATAGCTATTTTCTTTTTAGGCAAAATATCTCCTTAAAAAAATTAGAGCAATAAGTCATAAATTATATTTACTGCCAAATTCCTTAATTGTTTTTATGATGTATCCGATATCATCCTCGCTTAAGTTAGGGTGTAAAGGAATATTTAAACCTATTTCATTTAAGATCTCAGAGTTTTTCAATTTTACATTTGTAGAATTATATATTGGAATTAAATGTAGAGGTTGATACCTTAAAGTGGTATAAATTCCCTTTTCATACAAATATTTTGCCAACTCATCTCTCTTACTATTTTTAACCCTGATAAAATAGGTAAAATAGGAATGCCTTTCATCTTCCTCTGCATCTTTAGGAATATCTATCCAGGGAATTTCAGAAAATTCCTGCTGATATATACCCCATATATATTTTCTGTACTTTTGATGTTTGCCAAGTTTTTCTAATTGCGCCAGACCTATGGAAGCACTTATATCATCAGGAATCATCTTTATAAAAAAATCAACAACATTATATTCCCACCATCTTTCTTTGTTTGTAGATGCTTCAAAACCAGATTTTTCAATTCCGCAATATCTTAATTTTTTGGCCCTTTCGATTAAAGCTTCATCTTTTGTAGTAATTCCCCCTGCCTCACCAATAGATAAATTTTTTACTCCATCAAAACTATATATGCCAATATTACCTATTGACCCACAATAATCATTACCGATTTTCGAATCCACTGCATGTGCAGCATCCTCAATAATGGGTAAGTTGAATTCCTTTATCTTTTCCATCCTAACCGGTTTACCGGCATAGTGTACAACCATTATAGCTTTAGTTTTTTTTGTTATTTTTTCAGCAATCATCTCATAAGTTACATTCTGAGTTTCAATATCAATATCACAAAAAACTGGCTTACATCCACAAAGGACTACTGCAGTAGCACAAGAAATCCAGGTAAAAGCTGGCAATATAATCTCTGAACCTTTGGGCAAACCTAATAATTTTATTGCCATATACAAACTATTTGAACCACTATCAAGCATTACGAAGTTTTTAAGTCCTAAACGCTTTGCAAATCTCTCCTCAAATAATTTTGTTCTTGGACCTATACCTATCCACTGGTTTTCAATACTAGTTTTTATCTCATCAATTTCTTCCTGTCCGACTTTTGAACCAAAAACTGAAATCATAATTCATTCCTTCTTTTAATTATAAGTTAGGCTTTAATTTATATTCAATATAATCAAGATTATTTAAAAATAACTCCATAAAAACATAGTTATTTTTACTTACTTTTTCAATAAATCCATTTTTTCTATACCAGACCCTGGCAATTTTATTTTCAGCAAGTACTTTCAATGTAATATTTAAATTATAATTATTAATTATGTAGCTACACATTAATTTCAAAGCTAAACTCATCAGTCCCTGTCTGCCAAACCTTTTGTCGCCTAGTATAACATTATAAATATCAATTTGGGTATCTATTACCCTAAAGCCAATACAACCAATTTTTATTCCATTATATTCAATTACGAAAATGTAATCTTCTTTTCTCTCCAGATAACCATCAAACCATTTTAACTGCTCGGATGAACTAATCTCCTTACTATAAAAAAAATAATCCTTATTTTCATTCTTCCATTTTCTTAAAAGCTCAATATCCTCTCTACTGATAGTCCAGAGAGTAATTTTATTTCCTAAAGATAAAATTTTAAAATTCTGTCTAATACTCATCCTAAAACTAACAACTTAATACCTTTTTAATTTAAACCATATTATATCTTTTATACTTAAAATTATTTCTTTAAAATATATAAATAAAAATTTTAATCGCCTTTTTAGCAGACTACCAAACTTGATACTATTTAACATTTCTAATATAAAATTTTCATAATTTTCACACATATTTCTGGAATTATAAGGGTACTGCTCCATTTTATCGAATAAAAAATCATATTCTTTAATTATTTTTATCAATTTTTCCCTTAAATCATAAACCCCATTAAACATAACTCCAAAACCTTTACAATATTCTGGTAGAGCACCACTATTCCTATATAAAAGCGGTAGTCCACATAGAGCAGCTTCTATATGGTGCATACCAGCACCTTCACCTTTCGCACCGGTAACGTAAATGTGGTTTTTCTTAATCTCATTTACTAATTTTCCCTTATCTAGTGGTGATATTACTTTAGTATTCTCAAAATTAAAGTCGTCAGGAATGTTGCCAATATAGTTAAAACTAATTTTAATACCGTCAATTGCTGTTTGTGCTAACTTATCTAACTCCTTATAAATATCAAACCCTTTATTATAATTACTGCTCCAATGGTGAGTAACTATCTTTAAAATTCCTTTTTTGTCCCATCTTATCCTACCATCTCTTTTAAACAAATTATCGTCAGCACCATTTTTAATAACCCTGAAATTTTTATTTTTAATTAACCCTTTTCCAATGTAAATATTCTTTAAATAATTGCTAATAAATATAGTACTATCAGCCACTTTATTGGCTCTGGTTAAATATTTATTTAACTTCCTGGTATTTCTTCCTTCATCACAGTTATTGATTCTATGAATAACAACCGTGCCCGGATGTTTAATTACATATTCTGATATCTTTAATTGATTATATGTGCTTGATGCAGAATATCTTCGAGGTTCAGTCATTAATATAATATCAATATCCTTATCGGCAAGATCAGTTACCACTACCCAACCCCTGCTTTTTAGATAGTCGGCTAGGTTTATTGCAAACTTATTACCGCCACCCCAGGGACTTTGTTTAATCTTTGCTCCAATCGATATTTTCATCCTATTGCTTTTCTTTCCATCTTCTCACTAAGGTAAAGAGACCAATTATCCGTAACAAACCTATCCATAAATACATTAATATAATTTTAATAACTCTTATAAATTGTTCCATCCGGATATTCTTCAATCAGGTTGATATCA
>CAZHOY010000104.1:0-5789 GCA_964534695.1 uncultured Actinomycetota bacterium
TGTCTTATGGTCAGATCTTCCACACCTTCTACATTGCCGCTTGAAATTACAGATATACCATCATAAGCCACAACTACTTCAACCAGCTCTATACCCAACCTTTGCGCTTCTTCTATCTCTCCGCTTTTGGCCTGTCTTGATGCATCGGCAATTTCATTAATTTTATTAATGCACTCTGATATACCTGTTCCCGATCCTCCGCCGCCTACGGTTATGGATCCGCCGAACTCTTCCATGAAAGCTGCTGCTGCCGGTTCTGCAAAAGGAAGCAGGGTAGTGGAGCCGGAAATTAAGAGTTCCTGGCCTTCAAACGGCTTTGCTTCAGTTGCTGCTGTTTCTTCCGCAGATGCAGCTTCATCCTTACAGCCAAAGAAAACAGTGCTTCCTGCCAATACTGTTACTATTATAAGTATTACCAGCAAAAGTAAGCTATTTCTACTTTTTATCAATTTGCATTCTCCTTTCTTGTTAAAACTAGCCCTAAATATTATTGGTGTAAATTCTAGCAGATAAAAGTAGCTTTATTGTTAAAAAAAAATTAAATAATTATTAAAATATACTTAAATCTCCTATTAACCAAATCTTCCCGTGACATAGTCTTCGGTTCTCTTATCTTTTGGACTGGTGAATATCCTATTGGTATCATCATATTCTACCAGCGTGGCAGGCTGGTCAATCTCCTGGGTTAAAAGGAAAGCTGTCTTTTGAGAAACCCTGGCTGCCTGCTGCATATTATGGGTGACTATTATTATAGTATAACTGCTTTTAAGTTCATCTATAAGATCTTCAATTTTCTGGGTTGATATTGGATCAAGGGCAGAAGCCGGTTCATCCATTAAAATTATCTCCGAATCAACTGCAAGCACCCGGGCAATGCACAACCTCTGCTGCTGTCCCCCGGAAAGATCAAGGGCATTGGTATTCAGCTTGTTCTTTACTTCATCCCAGAGAGCTGCTTTTACCAGACTGGTTTTTACTATATCGTCCAGTTCGCTTTTAGTATATCTGCTGTGCAGCTTAGGGCCGTAGGCCACATTTTCATAGACAGTCTTGGGAAATGGATTGGGTCTCTGGAAAACCATACCTATTTTTCTCCGGAGGTTCACCACATCAATACCATTCTCGTATATATTCATCCCATCAATTATAATTTCACCCTCAACACGGGTACCGGTAAGCAGGTCGTTCATCCGGTTAAAGGTCCTTAAGAATGTGGATTTTCCGCATCCGGAAGGCCCGATAAAAGCAGTAATGGTATTTGCCGGAATATCCAGGCTTATGTTTTCCAAAACCTTGCAACTGCCGTAATAAAACCCGTAACCCTTGATCTTAATCTTATCCTCGCCGCTCATATGCTCCTTACAACTAATTACTTTAAGCTATTTTTTCCAGTATATATTTACTTTTTCTAATCTCGGATATTTCGTTTTTTAAGCCATCAACTTTTTGGGCCAGAAATTCTATGCATTCCTGCTGCTTTCTAACCTGTTCCCTTAAGCGGAACTCTTTACTATAGCCCATTTCTTTTAAAGTCAGAAGATACCCGCTTGTTAAAAGGATAAATTTAATTTCTTCTTCAACCAGACCCATGTTGTTGCTCATTTAATCTCCTTACAAATTATCAGTTAATAAGATTTATTTTGAGATTGCAGCTTAATGGGCTGTGATGAATATGTCTAAGTTAAATGCTTCTAATTTTCTATAATTTAACCAACTCTATAAAAATAATTCAGCCTTTCATTTTGGATATTATAGCAGTAATTATGTGTGGAGATGTTTAAAAATTATTAAAAATTTATTAAATTTAAGTTAAAGGAGGTGGGTTATTTATTAATATGAAAGGCGTTGGTTCTAAAACTGGAGGGTTATTTGATGTAGAATTTAGAAACCCGGAATAACAGCTAATTTTAACAAAAAAGATTATTTATATTATTTGTTATTAAATATACTAATTCAATCTTGTTATAAAAATAATATTCATAAGATATTTAAATTTATAAAGTGCTTTTTTAATAAGGAGTAAAATATATAGAATTAATCAATCATTGTACTTTAGATCGTAATATTTTCCAGGATTTCTTTCAATTAACTTATCAATTAACTCATTTTTTTTAATTACATCATGACTCAGGGTTTTTAATATATTTACTGCTTTGTCTAAATCATTTGCTACTAATACTTCCTTAGGATAATCTAAAAGAAAATCTAACCACTTTAAAAATTCATTTTTTCCCTTTTCTTGAAATATATTTTCGAGTATTTTCCCATTATAAAAATATGGCCACCAATACATTTCTGATTGATTATTTTCATTTATATTCTCTTTAATAAACTCCCTCTCTCTTAATAAACTGAAAGTATAAAGATCAAAACAGGCATCAAAATGTACAGAAATATATTTTTCCACAAAATGATAAATATATTCATAAACATTACTATTGTAGTTTTTGGCCAAAATTTTTAAATAATTATAAGACATTGAAAAACAATCATCTGGAGCTTCGTAAGAAAATCTATAAGCAAAACTAGCTCTTATGCCTGATGTTGAATTTTCAAGTAAATTTATTAATAGCTTTTTAAAAGGTTTGTCATCAAATTTTTTCAAATCCTCCCACTTATCTAAATAAATATATTTATATTTTTCATCATTGAAAGTATCCTTTCTAAATTCCGCAAAAAAAATAATTGTTGTTTCTAATCCTTTGATTATATCTTCATATGCTTCAATTCTCTGCTGCTTTGCAGAGCTAACATTTAATTTATCTTTTAGATTTAAAAATGTGTGCAACACCTGCGAAACTCTCTTTTCATTAAGACTTCTTATAAAGCTAAAGGCTTTTCCCAAATAACTCATAAAGGCTACTATAGTTTGGTTCTCTTTATCCTCCAATATTTTAAAAGCAATATTCTCAATAATTTCAGCCAACTTAATGCCTAAAAATCTTTCCTTTTCATTTGTTAAACAATTATTTCGACTTTTTACTAATTCAATAAAAGGCACCAGTGCCTGTACTCTTACATAATAGTTATCATCTTTTAATAACTTATTAATTAATGGAATTACTTTCTCAATATAATCTCGTCCCTTTATAGTAATAAATTTTTGCAAGACCCATGGGATCCATCCCCTTACAGTATTAATGGTAATTACTTTTTCACCATTCTTTATTTTATTATGATAGTTAAAATCTCCATTTGGATCATCCTCATAATTTTCCCCGTTTCTTGGAGGATCACTATCATTTATTAATTTTCTTACTATAAACAAGGCTTCATCGAACTTACCAATTGTTGCTAACTTTTCTGCAAACTTAACAATTGATTCCCTGGAATGGTGGTAACTGAACTTATTTTCAATATTTGTATTTGTGTCTAACTCGAGCAGAATTAGCTTTAAAAAATTTTTATATGTTTTTATAATAACTTCTCGCTTTTTTGGCATATTATTCTTTTGTTCACCTAAATTATTAAAGCTATTTATTATTAAAATTTGCTGATTCCTACTCAACTCTTCTTTTCTATAAATACTATTGACTATTTCTAACCCTGCTTCAAAATCATTATTTAAAACTTCTGATAATAATTTACAGCATTCATCAATATCAAAAGTATCGAAACTATCTATAAAATTTCTATCCAAAAAAAGATTTTTTACAATTGAAATAGCCTTTTTCTGAGATGACTCAAACAAGTTCTTTAGATTCTCAATAATGTTTCTTTTACCCATGAAAAATTGTCTATTCAAATATTTAGGATCTTCGAGCCATTCTTTCAGTACATCTTGTGCCTTCACAACACCTTTCTTTGCTAAGTCTGAAATAATCATTTCAATAAATGGAGTAATGGGTAATTTTGTTTTTTTAAGAGACAACTCAACAGATTCAAGTTTTTGGTTTTCTGAAAAATCACCTAAATATATATTTTGATAAATTAAATCAACTTTAGGAGGTATTCCTTTTGAAAATATAAGTTTTTTTAAAATTTTTTGTGCTTCTTCATCATTTTTTTTGAATTCATCTAAAATAATAGGGATGGAAGCACGTCTTAAAAAATCAGGACTATCTATATCCACCTGTTTATCATCAAAAATACAGTTATCTTTTATAAATTCCCACCTAGTTTTGTCTTCAAGATAATATAAAATTTTAGTCAAAGATTTTACAAAGCATCTATCAAAAACCCTATAGTTATTACCCCAATATGAACCAGCAGTACCAATAAGCTCCCAGCCTTTAAAATCCATCTTTGAAGAAAACTTCTCAAACCTGTCAAACTGACCAGCTAAAACTTTGACATAAACACCAAACCGTCTCTTGTAAAATCTTATATTAGAAGTTATATATTTATTAATAATTTCAAATATCTCTATCGGAGTATAATGGTTATGATCCTCGCCATCAGCAATTAAATTAAAAGAGTCAAAAATAAACTCTATAATCTTTGATCTATTTATCTTATTTGATTTTTCGAAGATCAACTTTAATGTTTTACTCAAGTCTGCTCTCTTATAAAACTTATTGTCTCTAGATTCAATATAAAAGAGCTCTTCCCCGTATAGATTAAAGCAATTTCTTATTATGTCGAAAGCTTTTACACAACGTCTTTTATCAATTTCAATTATTTTATTCAGAATGTCTGAAATATTATGCTCAAAAAAATTATCCCTATAATAAGTGCTAAATCTTTCAATCTCATCAGATAAATATTTTAAAACATAATTTCTATTTGCCTCATCCTCCAAATTATTTTCAAATAATTCATAAAGTCTACATGGGTAAATCCCCACATTGCTTGCTTTTAAAATCCGATCCCATTTTTCTAACATCAAGTTCTGTTTATCTTTCAATTTATCTAAAAGTAAATACATCAATCCTGGTTTTTGGGTCAACGCACTAATGTCAGCATATCCACGTAAGGGTTTGTCTTCATCAATTGTTGCAACAATTTTTTCTATTTGCTCTCTTTGTGTATTTAATTCATTAAAACTTTCTGATTCTTCCAACTTTTGTTGTGCTATAGACTTTATTTCAGCTATGATATCTTCTCTTTTATAAACTAACCCTTTTGCAGAACCCTCAATAAATACTTTATAGGCAATATCATTAATTATTTTCTCTACTCCATAATCAGGCAGCCAGAATCCAGTTAGTTCGAAAATTAATATATATATAATCTTTCTTAGAATTTCTTCCTCAGATTTCCAAGCTTTTATTTGGCCTATATGCTTAATCAAGTCAAGTGAATAACCCTTCTCTTTAAAAACCTTGGTAAACTCTTTAGGATAATACTTTAAATAACTTACTTCTTGAAAAGTTTTTGTCCGATAATTTTTACAAATTATCAATATTTCATCTTTTTCATTTATGGATTTAGTTTTGATAAGTTTGGACAGAATTTCTTTTATATGGCTATCTAAAAGATTATTTGAATAGTTTTTAGCTTCACAGATGATCTTATGTCCGTCTTTAAAAACTAAATTGAAATCATTTGATTCTGGGGTCTCTAAATGAATATAAGAGAAATCTGGATTTTTCAAAAATTGTAAAAAAAGTGCAAATGCAGATAAAATCTGAAAATTTATACCTTTAATATTATTTTTTGCATACTCTACATATTCATTAAGATTAAAGAAAATATTATTACATAAAAAACAATTCAATTCAATATTCATAGGTATATTTAAAATACCCTCTTTTTCTAAAACCTTTTGAGCAGGAAGATAATTTGCATCTTGAGCTAAAATTTGTAAATTCTCAATTGCTATTTTTCTATTAGATTCATTTCCAGAA
>CAZHOY010000105.1:0-5777 GCA_964534695.1 uncultured Actinomycetota bacterium
GTGATTTTTATAATCAGATTATATTAAGGATGGCTGCCATAAAGCAGAAGAACAGGCTTTTTGGTTATCCCACTATAGTATTTCCCGGTGAGATGACAGATGACCCTTTAAAGGAAACTTTAATTGCTTCTGTTTTCGTAGCAAAATATGGTTCGATTATTGTCCTCTCAAACACGAGCCATCAAAATATTTTTCCACTTCTGGTATATAGACAAAATATCTATACTGATCCCAGAATACCGATGCAGGTAGAACAAAAGATTTATGAAATAGGTAGCCCTGATGAAAACTCACCGATACTGATTACCACCAATTTTTCCCTGACTTATTTTATAATTTCAGGTGAAGTAGAAAGTAGCAAAGTACCTTCATGGCTACTGGTTATGGACGTTGAGGGCCAATCCGTTCTGACTGCGTGGGCAGCAGGGAAATTCGTTCCAGAGCTGATTGCCCAGTTTATAAAAAAGAGCGGAATCGAAGAGAAAGTAAAGAAAAAAGAGATTGTAATACCGGGTTATGTGGCGCAGCTTCAGGGGGAGTTGGAAGATGAGCTGCAGGATGGCTGGAAAGTTGTGGTTGGGCCCAGGGAAGCCGGCGAGGTACCCAGATTTCTAAAAGAATATAGCACTTAAGCAGGAATTTTATTTATTTTATATACAAATTTAATTTTTAAAACTGCCATATGCCTCCAGTCAAACATATCAATTTATGCTGTCAGCAGATAGATAAATTTATAATTTTTTAATTTAATTTGTAACAGGTTAGTAATTTTTGTATAATTCTTGTCAGTGTTTTTGTTTCTTTTAAACATCAACCTGAAAATGAGAGGAGCCTTATGAAAAGTGACATTGAAATTGCTCAATCTGCAAAAATGAAACATATAAATGAAATTGCAGAATCGATTGGACTTGACCAGGAATATCTGGAATTGTATGGAAATTATAAGGCCAAGGTAAAACTGGAAGTTTTGGAAAAATTCAAACACAAGCCAAACGGAAAGTATATTGATGTCACAGCTATTACTCCCACTCCACTGGGTGAAGGTAAAACAGTAACCACTATCGGGTTAAGCATGGCTTTAAAGAAAATCGGTAAAAAAACTATCACCTGCATAAGGCAGCCTTCTCTAGGCCCGGTATTCGGCATAAAAGGTGGAGCAGCAGGCGGCGGTTACTCTCAGGTTCTCCCCATGGAAGATTTTAACCTTCATCTTACAGGCGATACCCATGCTGTAGGTATAGCGCATAATCTTCTGGCTGCATTTCTGGACACCCATATTATGAAGGGAAATGAACTTAATATAGATCCCTTTAGCATTACTTTAAATAGGGTGGTAGATGTCAGTGACAGGGCCCTGAGGAACATTATAATAGGGCTTGGAGGCCCTCTTAACGGAATTCCCAGGGAAAGCGGTTACGACATAACCGTGGCTTCGGAGGTAATGGCAATTCTTGCTTTAACTTCAGGCCTTAAGGATCTGCGGGAAAGATTGGGCAGAATGGTAGTAGGTTCCACTTGTGAAGGAAAGCCGGTTACAGCCGAGGATTTAAAATGTGCGGGTTCTATGACTGTGCTTCTTAAAGATGCAGTAAAGCCTAATTTGCTCCAGACTATTGAACATACGCCGTGCTTTGTACATGCCGGTCCTTTTGCTAATATTGCCCATGGAAATAGCTCGATTCTGGCTGACCAGATAGCTATAAAACTGGGGGATTATGTTGTAACCGAAAGCGGTTTTGGCGCTGACTGCGGGGCGGAGAAATTTATGAATATAAAATGCAGATATTCGGGATTAAAACCGGATGCCGTGGTTATTGTAGCCACAGTAAGGGCACTTAAAATGCATGGAGGAGTATTTGAATTTATTCCGGGACAGGGTGTAGATAAGCAGCTTATGGATAAGCCCGATGTGGAAGGGGTTATCAGGGGATGTGAAAATCTGGAGAAGATGATCGAGAATATGAAGCTGTTTGGAATCCCTGTGGTGGTGGCTATAAATCATTTTGAAGCTGATTCGCAGGAGGAAATTAATGCGGTTAGGAAAAAATCTATTGAAGCAGGTGCGGAAGATGCAGTGGTTAGCAAAGTCTGGCTGAAGGGTGGAGATGGCGGAACCGAATTGGCCGAAGCGGTAGTTAAGGCGGCAGAAAAGCCATCAGATTTTAAATTCCTTTATCCTCTGGATTGGCCCATAAAGAAAAAAATTGAAACAATTGCCACCAGAATTTATGGCGCGGATGGGGTAAATTATCTGCCTGAGGCAGAAAAAAAGATAGAACTGTATAACAGGCAGGGATTTGACAGATTGCCCATCTGTATGGCCAAGACCCACCTTTCCCTGAGTCATGATCCGGATCTGAAGGGCAGACCTACCGGATTTACAGTTCCCATCAGGGATGTAAGAGCTTCTGCTGGTGCAGGTTTTCTGTATCCTCTGCTGGGTATGATGAGAACCATGCCGGGGCTTCCCAAAATTCCGGCTGGAACCAGGATAGACATTGATGATGAAGGCAAAATAATCGGATTGTTCTAGATACAGAACATTATTTTTAAGTCATTATAAATTTTATGGACAGGGGTGGTTAAAATAGCTAAGTTAATCAGCGGTAAAAAAATCTCACAGGATATAAAGAAGGAAATATCAGAAGAAGTAAAGGAAATGCAGAGAATAAAGGGAATTGTACCGGGCCTGGCGGTAATACTTGTGGGAGAGAATCCCGCCTCCAAAGTGTATGTGGGCAGCAAGCAAAGGGGATGCCAGGAAGTTGGTTTTAGGTCTGAATCTATAAAAATGGATGAGAGCGTATCTACAGATGATGTTTTAAAGGAACTGGATAAGCTGAACAGGAGGGAAGATATCCACGGTATTCTGGTCCAGCTTCCGCTGCCAGGGCAGATAGATAAGGCAAAGGTTCTGGAGGCAATATACCCGGAAAAAGATGTAGACGGGTTTCATCCCGTAAATATCGGAAGGCTGGTGACCCAGCAGGAATGCCTGGTGCCGGCAACGCCATCGGGCATTATAGAAATGCTGAAAAGAGAGAATATAACCATAAAAGGCAAAAATGCTACGGTAGTGGGCCACAGTGAAATAGTGGGAAAACCTATGGCCCTGCTTCTATTGAACGAATGGGCCACGGTTACAGTATGTCATATTGAAACCAGGGATCTGAAATACAGCACCAGTAATGCCGATATTCTGATTGTCGCTACCGGGGTGCCGTATTTAATTAAAGCTGATATGGTCAAGCAGGGAGCTGCAGTCATAGATGTTGGGATTAACAGGATTACAAAGGATAAGGCAAATCAGGAGTTGCTGGAATGGAGAAAAGAGGACTTTGAAAATAAAGGAGCAACATTAATCGGTGATGTGGATTTCTTAAGGGTAGAACCCAAAGCCGGTTATATATCGCCTGTACCTGGCGGGGTTGGGCCTATGACCATAGCCATGCTGCTGAAGAATACATTGAAGGCAGCAAAGAACATAACAGACATAAGATAGAAGCTAATTAAAATAGAAAAGCATAAACTTAGTCCATAAATTTTTTTAATATTTTTTCGCCCCTCAGCTTCAGGAATGTGTCCAGAACTTCCTGATATCTTTCACAAATCGGTTTGCTGTTATCTTTATATATAACAATAGAGGAATAGGCACAGCCGCCCCCGCAAAGAGGAGCAAATTTACAGGTCCTGCATTTTTTAATATTAAGTATGGTTCTTTCTGTCCATAACTTTTCTTTATCGGGATAGAATTCAAGTTTGGGGCTGAATTTTCCAATAGCATGCTCAGGATTTCCTATAGATTCCCCGCAGGCATATATATATCCGTCGGGGCAGAAGACATTGAGTTCCAGTAAATTGCTCTCGCAGTTAAAAAATTTGGGAGAGACATTTGGTGCACCGCTTGCTATATCTAATATATGACGCAATGGTTTGAACATATAAAAACCAAATCTGTCTTCCAGCTCCGGATATTTGTCATAAACCCCAATCAACTTCTCCAGCAGTTTTTCCTCGGGAATTATTATATTATCATATTCCAATTTGCTGTGATCTGTAACCAGTGCCAGCATAATCTTTAAATTTGGAGATTTTGTCCAGTTCTTCTTAGAAATATATTCATACAGTTCTGGAATATAATCTATATTTGTATTATCAATATTTACTCTAATATTAGTATTTATATTGTTTTTTAAGAGTAAATCTATGCTTTCAGATATTTTACTAAAACTTCCTTTGCCGGAAGGGAATTTCCTGCGTTTGTTGTGGATTTCCGGGGGTCCGTCAATGGTTATTTGGAGCATTTCTATTATATTTTTTACCGGCAGTAATATATCAATGAAGTCTTTAACCATAACCCCATTGGTGATTATAGTGATAGGTGCATCTTTTTCTCTGGCAAAACTGAGAATCCTATCTACAAATGGTTTATTTTTTAAAAGCAGTGGTTCCCCTCCAAATAATTCTACAGAATCGACTTTACCGGATTTTTCTTTTGATATTTCTTTTGCAGCATTAATTGAATCGTCAAGAATTGTTTCACTCATAAATTTATTGGGATTGGAGGGTAGGCCTGTTTCAAAGCAGTAAATGCATCTTAGGTTACATTGATAGGAGGGGCAAAATACAAATCTCAGTGGTCTTGAGGAAGCTTTTTTTATATAGTTGTTATAAAGCTCAACAAGTATTTCACCTTCTTTTTTTAAATCATAATAAAGGTAACCTCTCTCAATAAGATTTGAGAGAAGTTCAGCATCAATGTCATTAAATTTTTTACCTTCCACTAAACTCCAGATATTATTTTCTATAATATCCAGCGCACCAGTTAAAGTATTATTTATAAGGGCATGCCTCGAATTTATTCTGTGAAAGTAGTTATAATTGCTTGGAAATAACTTCACTTTTTACTTTGTTAAAGCGACTATTTTCTACTCATATATACCCAGCACCACCACCAGCAGCACATAGGACTTACGTTATCTTTCAATCCTTTCAAGGTCAGGTCATTATTCCAGAGATCTTTAGTTTTATTGATTGGTTTCAATTAGATCACTCCTTCTATAGTAAAAATTTTTTTCTGTTTTGATTATATCATGTGAAAATAATACTAGGAAATAATTTTTTTAAGAGTAAAGGGTAAAGAACTATTTTAACAGTATTGTTATATATTTTAAATTTATCTTAAAAATATATGGAAACTATTAATTTTTATTACAAACATTAATTGAAATATCAGAAATATTGAAAATAAAATATACATCAGTATTTTAGGAAAAATATGGCTGTAAATCTTGTCTGGATTGGTTTTAAGAATAGAATTAATCCTATTTTTTAATCTTATCTGACTGAATAAACTACGTGGCGCGAATTGGGAACTCTGACCAGGTTTAGGGAAAGGTTTTAAATTTGAAAGAGATTTTATTTTTAAAATAATATTAAGAATGTTTTTAGCTATTTTTTTTGTTGGTTTCCCAGTATATTTCACCAGAAGTTTATCGCTGGCTTTTTCCTGTTCGGATTTGATTAATGAATAGGCAATATAGGAAAAGGGATTAAAAAATAAAAGGTCTCTTAATATAAGAGCTATCCAGTTTAATAAGTTATCTTTTCTTTTAATATGTGATAATTCATGTTGGATTAAAACCTCTTTTTCACCAGTATTCAGCATATCCATTAATCTGGGAGAAAGGACCAGCGCGAAATTTTTAATTCCGATTGTAAAAGGTGAGAAGTAATGTTTGTGCGTCAAGCTTACATAAGGAATTTTTGTTTTTGTC
>CAZHOY010000106.1:0-5777 GCA_964534695.1 uncultured Actinomycetota bacterium
TGTTCGGATTTAATGGAATGGCTTTATTGTTTATATCATTACTTGGAATTAATAATAGATTATTAAATAATTCCATATTTTCTAAATCAAAATAAGCTCCTATGATGTAATATGAATGGTGAGGATTAAATGTCTTTTTATTAATATTTGTTATAAAACTATTTCTTTGCAGATTGAAACGACTTTTAACTTGAAGAAAAATTGGCTGAAACATTCCATTTTTTACTATTATCAAGTCTATACCTTCAGTATCAGTTACAGGCTTATAAACACTTAATAGTCCTTGACCCTGAATTAAAATTAATTCTTTTATTCTATCTTCAACAATATCACCTTTAGAAATAGAAGATAAACCGGATATATCTATTATATCTTTTGCTTCGATTTTTACTTTTTTAGTACCAGGCATTGACAACTCAAATTTATAGGTATCTTTTTCTTTTATTATTACTATCTCTTGACCTGGTTTTAAATCATGTTCTTTATACCATTTTGTTAGACCAAAAATCCTTCGATATACTGGATTATAGGTAAGGGTTTGATTAGTACCATCAAGTACTGCATTTATTTTTACACTGTCATCTGGCATTAACTCTATACTTTGGGAGGGTATATACATAAATCCCAGCCTTATTTCAACTTCAATTAATTTTCTTAAAATTTTATTAGTCATTTACTTTTACCCCTATAAAACTTAAATAATTCTCCACAGCAACTCCTGAAGTTTTTTAGTTTCACGCCCATCCCGGTTAATTTTATAACCTTGTCTTTCTAGCCTACATCGTACAATGTCAGCTTTAAAATTTTTTGATAATTTCACTATATATTCATTACTATTATCATAATAAGCTCCTAATCTTATTTCTTTTACTTTTAAATTATTGCCAAATCCAATGAAAAAATGACCATCAATTTTAGTACAATCACTTAATTTAATTAATATTCTTGATTCTTCCTCGTATTCCCATTTTATATATTTTATTTTTGCCAGCTCGAGAAACAAATTCTTATTAGTTATTAAATCGTTTGTTAGATTAATTTGTACTCTTATCGGGTTAGGATTATAAACCACATCAAAAACATTAAGGTTATATATTTCAAAACCAAGTGCTATTCCTTTATGTTTATCAGCATAATGGGACCAAAGAAGAGGTTCTTGCCAAGTTTTAGAGAAACACATAAGACCATATATATCTGAAACTTGTCTTCGAATATTCAGATAACGCCTAATTTTTTCGCCTTTGCTATATCTTAAGTAAGGCATTAATTCGAAAGGATCATTAAGTGCATTTAAGGTGCTAACTCTAATCATTTTCCTTTCTAGATCATGTATCGCATATTGTGAAGAAAGAAAGTGATAGTACATTTTTTTATTCAATTAGTTTAAATAACAATATTTTTTAATATAATTCTTAAAATAACTGCAGCAGTTTCTTTTGTTCTTTAAATCTCTTAATAGTTAAATCCAGGAATTCCCTATTATTATCAATTCCTATATATTCCCTTTTCAACTTATAAGCAACAATTCCGGTAGTACCGCTACCATTAAATGGATCTAGAGTAATATCATTTTCTTTGGTGGAAGCTAGTATTATTCTCTCTAGTAACTTTTCAGGTTTTTGTGTTGGATGCTTACCAAACTTTTTTTCATTCGTACCTGGAGACGAAATCTCCCAAACATTTTCAGGGTTTAAATCATCTATATTCCAGATACTTCTCATTTGTTTATTATTATTTAATTTTCGCATCAAATCATAATTAAAATAATGTTTACTTTTTACTGACTTTGCTGCCCAAAGAATAATTTCTGTAGAATGAGTAAAATACCTGCAACTGAGGTTAGGAGGAGCATATCTTTTATACCAAACAATATCATATAAAATTTTATAATCCAGTTCCTGCATTGCATAACCTACAGAATATATTATATGGGACGTTCCTGATACCCAGATTGTACCATCCTTTTTTAATATTCTTTTACACTGGCTAAGCCAATCAAGGTTAAACTTATAATTTTCTTCTACTCCCTTTGACTCATCCCATTTTCCTTTATTAACACTAACCATTTTGCCGGCATGACAAGTAATACCCCCATTTGATAAAAAATAGGGCGGGTCAGCAAATATCATATCTATAGAATTTTCAGGAATTTTTTTAAGTATTTCTAAGCTGTCACCATACAGTAGAGTAAAAATATCACTATCATTAAAGTATTTGTATTTTTTAAAAATATTAAAAATATCGACCATCATTTCTATTAACTTTTTATTATTATATAATTTATTAAATATTATAATAATAGAATTCAAATAAAATATAAAATAAATAAGCCATTTTAAAATAATATGAGATATATAAATAAATATAAAAAAATAGGACTAGAAAATAATGTGAATACCGTTTTCAATTATTTTATAAAAACATTAAAAGAATCTATTTTTACCTGGGATTACTTTGTAGATTGGAAAAAAATTAATAAAAATATTAAAGCTATAGAAAAAGAATTAAATCTTCTCAATTATTTAATTGGTAAAGAAAATATTGAAACTGAGTTTTTAAATTTAATTAGGGAATACCCAAGCCTAAGAAAAGTTTTACCAATACTTATCGCAGTAAGAAGTAATAAACTAGGAGACATAAGTATAATTACTAATTCTGAAAATTTAACCTATAGTAAAATTCTTCCAATCTTCACTGATAGCACAATCCAAAATAATGAAGATAAAATGCTTAAATTTTTTAATGAGTCCGGCTTGAAAGACATTTTTAAAGATAAGGCAATAAAAAATTTAGTAGATTATTGCTATGGTGTAGAAGTTGGACTGGATACAAATGCAAGGAAAAATAGAACTGGCAATCTTATGGAGGATATAATAGAAAAATTCATTAAAAGATTTGCAGATAGAAACAACCTAGAATTTATCACACAAGCAACAAAAGTAAAAATACAAAATAGATGGGAATTTGAGCTAAGTATTGATAGATATGACAGGGTATTTGATTTTGCTATTTATAATAAAAAAAATAATAAAATCTATTTAATTGAAACCAATTATTACAGTGGCACTGGTTCAAAACTAAAAGCAACAGCTGGAGAGTATAAGGATTTATATACTTTTTTAAAAAATCAAAATATTGATTTTATCTGGATCACAGATGGACTTGGATGGGAAAAAACAAAAAATCCTCTTTTTGAAACTTTTAATAATAATGATTATGTTCTTAATTTGGAATTGCTAAATCAAGGTTCTTTAAATGAAATAATATCTTCAGTATAGAAATATTTTAAAAATTTTCATTTTATAAATATATAAAATATGAGTCACTTCATTAATATACTTCTAGGATTAGCATCAAACTTTTTATTTCTTCTATTAATAATATTAATAAGTTATTTTTTATTTTTTATAAGAAGACGTAAAAATCTTTATGATTTTTTTAATATCACTAATTCTCGAAAATTAATAATATATTTATCTCATCTTAAAATCCATCAAGGAGGTTCCCACGGT
Organism: uncultured Actinomycetota bacterium; assembly: GCA_964534695.1. Classification (GTDB taxonomy): domain Bacteria; phylum Actinomycetota; class Humimicrobiia; order Humimicrobiales; family Humimicrobiaceae; genus CAZBSE01. The sequence goes on from CAZHOY010000106.1 coordinate 3,513, forward strand.
TTTGATGGAATACCAAGAAGTTTTCAAGGTTATTGTGTTACATATGCGGAATACCTATTTTCAGAAGAACTTAAAAGTATTTTTTATTATCCAATTCCAGCATTAAGTGAGCAACCAGGGATTTTAAAAAAATTACTCGTTGCTGATATTCAAGTAATTGTATCTCCTAGTCCTTTTAAAATAGAAGAAATGGATTTATCAGCTTCAATAGTCACATTGGGCTCACCAGGATACAATATAGTTTCAAAATATTTGGAGGAAAATATAAAATCTAATGCAAAGTTTGAATTAGATAACAACACAATGAAAATTAAAAATACTTTTATTGATAAAAATACTAGTCATGGGTTTCTTGAAAGAATAATTGATATAGAAAATAACCGTTCATTCTTTTATGCCGCAGGATTATCAGAGATTGGTACAATAGGCTCAATTCACTATTTATCGACACATTGGGAAAACTTATATAAAGAATATAGGAAAGACAAACCCTTTACAATAATGCTGGATTTTAAAAATAACAATATTAAAGAACCTTATATAGTATATAAAATATAGAATAAAGTACCTTATTATCTATATTTTTTCATTAATTCCAGCCCAAAAAATTTCATCTGTAATACTATAATTATAACAACCTTTTGAGTACAATATCTTTTTCAGACATTCTGTAAAAAACATAATTGATAATAAAAAGTAATCTTCATTCTTTCTATTATTCAATTCACTATATTTAACTTCCCCGCCATGAACAATATTGTTTCTTAGACAATAAAATTCATAAGCCCACCATTCTTTAAAAGAATAGTCTTTTGAAACCAAAACTTGATTTTTATAAATATTTCTTGTCTCTCGATTAATACTATTATTGTCATCGTTAACATAGGTATATTTCGCTATTTTTTTTACAAATTCCCACCTGTTTTTAAATCCATCTAAAAGAATTTCAAAGGCCATAGACATCATAACAATCCTAGAAAAAGGACTAAAATTTTCAACATTAGTGTAAGAATAAGAAAACCATTTTAGTGCTGTTACAATCTTTCTATAAAGTTCCTTCTCATTTTTTATTCTTTTAAGTTTTCTAATAGCATTAAATATTTGTTTATCAAAATCTACAAAACCGCTAAGTATTATATGAAAAGGAGTATAAAACTTTATACTTTCTAAGTCATAACCCGCATCTGTTTCTCTTATTAGACTACCATAGGAAATGGCTATTCCAAAATTTCCTGGGATAAAATTCTGGATTTTTAAGTTAAAATTATCTGATGGAATTGCTAAAAATTTTCTATTCCTAATAATAGTTGTAAAACCTAAAACTATTACTGCATCATTTATATAATCCAGCTGTTTTGAATTTAACGGTTTGAAGTTATCAGGAGATTTATAAGAAACTATTGTTATTTTTTCTAAAGGTTCTTCTTCGAACTTTTTAAAATATCTACTAAAAAGTTTATTTAGATGATCTTTAATAACATTGTTTTCTATATATTTATCCTCATTTTTTTTAAAAGACCAAAATAAAGTATTTCCATATTTTATTTCTTCTTTAATTGAAATATATGGTAAAAAACATATTTGTAGATGTTCTTGTTTTGAAATCATTTTTGATAAAATTTATTTAATATTATATCACAACATATAATCCAACCTTACAAATTGCCTGATTTCACTTTGGAATACTATTATGATAAGACCAATTGAAAACACTATATATTGGGCTTGTTAATAAGCTGAAAAAGATGCCAAAAAATTCTAATACCAAGATAGATAAAAAGAAATAAATCAAATCTTTATTTTAATAACTCCTTTTAACTTTTCTAGGTCTTTTTCCAGCTCTGAAATCTTTCTTACTATATTTTTATCACTCTCCCCAAACTCCCTCTTCCTGTCATCATTAAAATAATCCAAATAAATCTGAGTGGTGTTTAAGTGCTTATGACCAAGTTGCTTCTGTATTCCTCTAATTGGTTTTCCTTCTTTTAACCAGACTGTCGCTATCGAGTGTCGTAAACAGTGCGGGTGGATATCTTTAACAGGAGCTATTTTCTTAGCATATCTTTTAACCATTTTCTGTATGTAATCAGGCATTATTTTTTTAGCAGTCCTTGAACAGAACAGGTACTTTGAATTAGGTCTTACTTCTTTCCACTTGTCAATATAATGAAATAAGTAATCTGGTACATATACAATCCTGGAACTGTCTTTCTTTGTATTATTCACCCTTATTGCGGAATCTTTCCTCTGTATGTCGGATAGTTT
>CAZHOY010000107.1:0-5773 GCA_964534695.1 uncultured Actinomycetota bacterium
TGGAACCAATTAAAAATCTTAAAAAGAGACAGCAAAGTATTTCCAGGGATTAAAAGCGGCGAGAATTTCTATTTTGTTCATTCATACTATGTTATACCGGAAAATAAAAATATCATAAGCTGCACTACGGGTTATGGCATTGAAATTGCAGCAGGGATTGAACAGGGTAGTATTTACGGATTTCAATTCCATCCTGAAAAAAGTAGCACGGCAGGGTTGAAGCTGCTGGAGAATTTCTGGAATATGGTGAAGGGGAAAAACCGATGATAATAATACCGGCAATTGATTTGATTGATGGTTCCTGTGTCAGATTAACCAGAGGCAGATTCGATACGGAAAAAAAGTATTATGATAATCCAGTCGAGGCAGCCAGGAGATGGAAAAAAGAGGGCGCGGAGTGGCTGCACATTATAGATCTGGAAGGTGCCAGAACCGGTAATCCGGAGAATCTTACAGTGGCAGCTAAAATAAAACAGAAAGTGGATATAAACATACAATATGGGGGAGGAATCAGGAGTTTTAAAACAATCAGGCGTGTCCTTGAACAGGGTATTGACAGGATTATTCTGGGTACCAGAGCTGTGGAAGATATTGATTTTCTGGAAAGTAGTATTTCGGATTATAAAAACAGGATAATTCCAGGCATTGATTATGGGAGAAAAGGAACGGTTTTTAAAAGCGGCTGGCAGGAAAAATCTAATACCGGTATATTTGAATTTGTAGAGAAAATAGAAAGATTGAATATAACAGAAGTTATAATTACGGATATATCCAGGGATGGAACACTTAAGGGCGTTAATGCGGGGTTTATTAGGAGGATAATAGAAAATTCCGGTATGGATTTTATAATAGCAGGAGGAATCGGAAGAATAGAAGATATTATTAATTTAAAAAAAATGGAGAACCTGGGTATTAGCGGAGTTATAATAGGTAAAGCCTTGTATGAAAAAAAAGCAAAAATTAATATAAAAGAAGCAATAGAAATTGGAATGTCAGATGATTACTAAGAGGATAATTCCCTGCCTGGATGTAGATAAGGGAAGAGTGGTAAAGGGTATAAGTTTTATTAATTTGAAGGATGCAGGCGACCCTGTAGATCTGGCAGCTTTTTACGACAGCGAAGGCGCTGATGAGATAGTATTTCTGGATATAACCGCATCTCATGAGAGTAGAAAAACAGTAGTGGAACTTGCGAGTAAAACTGCCGAGAAAGTATTTATACCTTATACTATAGGCGGAGGCATAAGCAAAACAGAACATATAAGGGAGATATTAAAAAGAGGAGCGGATAAGATTTCAATAAATACCTCTGCAGTCAGGACTCCTTCTCTCATAAGCAGTGCTTCCAGAATTTTTGGGAGTCAGTGTATAGTAGTTGCCATTGATGCCAAGTATAAGAAAAAGGGTTTCTGGGAAGTATATCTGAACGGGGGAAGAACTCCTACCGGGATGAATGCTGTGGATTGGGCAAAGAAAGCGGAAGAGCTGGGAGCGGGTGAGATATTACTTACCAGTATGGATAAGGATGGAACCAAAGATGGTTACGATATAGACCTTACCCTGAAAGTAACATCTGAAGTAAATATACCGGTGATAGCTTCAGGAGGAGCAGGAAAACTGGAGCATTTAAGGGATGTAATTAAATATGCCAATGCTGATGCGGTACTGGCGGCATCAATATTCCATTATGGTCAGCATACCATAAGAGAAGCCAAGAAATACTTGAGATCCGAAGGGATAAAGGTCAGGCTTTAAATTTATTAAACTGATTAAGTAAGTCAGGAATTTTAAATTTCATTGTGATATTATTAGTAAAATGCCGGAAAATAACAAAGGATTAACAGAAAATGGCAGAGGATAATAAAATTAATGCAAATATAAGAAAAGATAATTTCCTGGTTCCTACAGTTATACAGGATTACAGGACAAAAGAAGTTCTTATGGTAGCCTATATGAATAAAGAATCCTTAAAAAAGAGTTTAATTACCGGTACAACCTGGTTCTGGAGCAGGAAAAGGAAAAAATTATGGAACAAGGGTGAAACATCGGGCAATATACAAAAAATAAAAAGTATAAAATATGATTGTGACGGAGATGCCCTGTTGGTTAGTGTAGAGCAGGTAGGAAATGCCTGCCACACCGGCAACAGGAGTTGTTTTTATAGGACCTTAAAAGATATTGACGGAAATCTGGATTATAGAAAATGTTTCAGAGAAGACCCGGAGCAAAATATACTGAATGAATTATATAGTGTCATTGACAGCAGAATCAAACATAAGGCAGCAGATTCTTACACTTATTCCCTTCACAAGAAAGGACTGGATGAAATAATAAAGAAATTTGGTGAAGAGAGTATGGAAGTTGTGCTATCTTCGAAGCACCACGAAAAACGTGATGTGGTATATGAGATAGCTGACCTGATTTATCATTTGTTGGTTTTAATGGTTGAAAAGGAAATTACTCTGGAAGAAGTATTTAATGAATTAAAAAGCAGAAGAAAATAAGGGGTGGTTACAGTGGTACAAAAAAGAAGGGTTGCATTGATGACCAGCGGCGGAGATGCCAGCGGTATGAATGCTACAATAAGGGCAACTACCAGATATGCAATATATAATAAACTGGAAGTCTACGGGTTTTACGAGGGCTATAAAGGACTGATTGAAAATAATTTTAAAGTACTGGATTTAAATTCGGTCAGTGGAATTATTGACAGGGGAGGTACTTTCCTGTATTCAGCAAGGTCGGAAGAATTCAAGTGCAGGGAAGGGCAGAAAAAGGCTATAGGAAATCTGCAAAAAAATAAGATAGAAGGTCTGATATTGATTGGTGGAGACGGTACCTTTAGAGGTGCCCACGAACTTCATAAACAGGGGGTTCAGGTGGTAGGGATTCCGGCAACTATAGATAATGATATCGCGGGTACTGATTATAGTATTGGTTTCGATACCGCGCTTAATGTAATAATTGATATTATTTCAAAAATCAGGGATACGGCATCTTCTCACGACAGGATATTTGTAATAGAGGTGATGGGCAGAAATTCGGGAATGATAGCAGTAAATACGGGAATTGCCTGTGGGGCCGATTATATATTGATTCCTGAAATAAAGGTTGATTTAGTCAAGATAGCACATCAAATTAAGGACCACAGAGTAGGAAAAAGGCATACCCTGTTAATAGTTGCTGAGGGGGCGGCTAGTGCCGGTGATGTTGCGTCTTCCATTAAACTGCTGGTGGGCCACGAAGTAAGAATATCGGTGCTTGGCCATATTCAAAGAGGTGGTTCTCCGTCTGCTATGGACAGGATACTGGCTGCAGAGTTTGGCAAGAAATCTATAGAGCTCCTGCTTGAGGGTGAAAGTGACTGCATGATAGGAATCGAAAGCATGAAGATTATAACATCAAAATTTGAAGATATTCTTGAGGAAAAGAAAGAAATAGATAAGGAATTGTACAGGCTGGCACATATCCTGGCTCTGTAGGGCTGTAGTATTTCTTTAACGGTAAATTATATTAAATTCTACCTTTCCATTCTTGAAAAAATTTATCCAGATACACCTCCATAAACTTATGCCTTTTGCTGGCTATCTTTTTTGCTGTTTTGGTATTCATACGGTCTTTAAGAAGTAAAAGCTTTTCGTGAAAATGATTTATAGTCGAACTTTTGTTATTAAAATATTCCTCTTTTGATTGATGCATAACCGGCTTTTCATCAGGATTGTACATTAGTTGTTTTTTGTATCCACCGTAAGCAAAAGCTCGGCCGATACCAACTGCGCCAATGGCATCAAGACGATCGGCGTCCTGAACAATTTTGCCCTCAATAGTCCGCATTTCAGTTTTTACCCCAGCTCCTTTAAACGATGCTGTTGTAATAATATCGCAAATATGAGCAATTACATTTTCAGAGACCCCATACTTTATAAGTAACTCTCTAGCCATTTTTGGTCCAATCATATTGTTCCCATGGTGCAATTTCCAATCGGCAATATCATGTAAGAGTGCAGCAAGCTCAATTATAAACATGTTTGCAGATTCTTTTTTACCAAGGTGTCCGGCCATTTTCCAGACTCTATAAACATGCCACCAATCATGACCGGATCCTTCATTTTTAAGAGCTTTTTTAACTTCTCTGGCAATCTTATTGATAACTTTTTGATTATCCATAAAATTAATAAAGAATAAAAATTTTTCTTTTTTCCCTATAAAATTAACAATTATTTTTTTAGGTAACAACTTCTTAAAATATTGTCATCCATTGAAGCAAGGTTGACTGATACTGCTTAAAAATTCTTAGTGGTGCCGAAGGTCGGGGTCGAACCGACACGAACCTCGCGGTTCACTGGATTTTGAGTCCAGCGCGTCTGCCAATTCCGCCACTCCGGCACAATAAAAATAATACAATTTATATAGATTATAATCAAGAATACAGCAGGTAAAAAGGTAATAGAATATTGACAATTGTATAATAATTTATTATAGTTTTATACACATAAGCGCCTTTAAATTTCTATGAAATTTGATGGCGCTTATTATCTGCAGGAAAATAAAAAGACGTCTTATACCTGACAATATATATTACAGGGTACACGGACATTAATCTTAAATTAATAAGAGAGGACTGTTCCTCTCTTATTTTATTAATTATACGATTGATATTTATTAAATTTAAGAATTCAATATTTCTTCGGCTTTCTGCTTGTCAGCATCCATTATATATGGAATTCCGGATACAATGGAAGCTTCTTTCGTGAGTGATGTAATATCACTTCTGTCAATATATTTTAGAGCAAATTTCCTGGCGCCGGCCATAAACTGCTTCAGGCCCTGTTCCAATCTTTTATAATAAGAAAATAGTCCTATTGCGGAACCCGGAATATCTTTTGCCCTGTCTTTAAATTCTTTATTTAAATCTGTTACTTCGATAAATATAGACTCCAGGTCGGTTCCATATTTTTCAATTGATTTGGGAATATTTCCGGATTTAATTTTCTCGGCAATAGTTTTGCCGACCATGCATGCTGTCAGGGGAGACCGTGCCATTCCTACCAGCTTAAAGTAAGGTGCCCCCAGAGAGAGTCCCTTAAAAATCTGATCTTCAAGAGTGAATCCGCCTGCTATAGCAAGGTCAGGAGTATATTTTCCTTTATCTGTCAGTTTTTTTACATAATCATATGCCAGACATTGCAGATAAACTGTTGGAACTCCCCATTCATTCATCATGCGCCAGGGACTCATACCCGTACCTCCGCCGGCTCCATCTAAAGTCAGAAGGTCAATTTCTGCTTCAGAAGAATATTTTATCGCTTTTGCCAGGTCAGCAGGTCTGTAGGCGCCGGTTTTTAAAAATACGTACTTTGCCCCTGTTTTTCTCAAATTTTCAACGGTTTTAAGGAAATCTTCTTTATTTACCATACCGACTCTTGAATGCCTTTCAAATTCCCTGAAATCGCCATGCTCGAATGCTTTTTGAACTTCAGGATCCAGAGGGTTAGGCAGGACTATATATCCTCTCTTTTTTATTTCTACTGCTCTTTTGAGATCGCCTATCTTTATTTCGCCGCCGATATCTTTGGCGCCCTGGCCCCATTTTAATTCAACAATTTCTATACCTAATTCTTTTATGGCATACTCCAGAACTCCGAATCTGCTGTCCTCTACATTTGATTGGACCACGATTCCGCCGTAACCTGTCTGCTTCCAGTCTTTATACAGTTCGACTCTCTTTTTTAACTCGGGAGAATTGACTACTTTTCCATTGTTGTCAAATTCT
>CAZHOY010000108.1:0-5748 GCA_964534695.1 uncultured Actinomycetota bacterium
GTCATAATAATAACCGTATTTTTAAAATCAACCGTCCTTCCGTGTCCATCGGTAAGCCGCCCGTCATCCATTATCTGAAGCAATATATTAAACACATCGCTGTGAGCTTTCTCTATCTCATCCAGAAGTATGACACTGTAAGGCTTTCTTCGTACCGCCTCGGTCAGGTACCCTCCTTCTTCATATCCCACATAACCCGGGGGAGCACCGATAAGTCTTGAGACAGTGTGCTTTTCCATATACTCCGACATATCTATCCTTACCATTGCCCTCTCGTCATCAAACAGGAACTCCGCCAGAGCCTTGGAAAGTTCGGTCTTGCCCACTCCGGTGGGCCCCAGAAATATAAATGAACCTATGGGGCGGTTGGGATCCTGGAGACCGGCCCTAGCCCTTCTTATGGCATTGGAAACTACCGATATGGCCTCATCCTGTCCCACAACTCTCTTCTTCAGTCTTTCTTCCATATGAATTAGCTTTTCAATTTCCGCTTCCACCAGTCTGGTAACCGGGATGCCGGTCCATTTGGAAACAGTTTCCGCAATATCTTCCTCATCTACTTCTTCTTTAAGCATTTTCTGATCCTTTTGCAGCTTCTCCAGCTTTTTATTCTCCCCGACCAGCTTATTCTGAAGTTCCAGCAGTTTTCCATATTTTAACTCTGCTGCCTTCTGCAGATCAGCATCTCTCTCCGCATGTTCCGTTTCTATTCTGGTCTTTTCAATCTCTTCCTTCAAACCTCTGATATTTTTAATTATTTCTTTTTCCTGCCCCCAGTGAACTTTCATCGAATTGCTTTTCTCCTTTAGGTTGGAAAGTTCTTTTTTAATTTTTTCCATCCTGGCTGCGGAAGCCTTGTCCTTTTCCTTCTTTAGTGCCTGCACTTCGATTTCAAACTGTTTTATCTTTCTTTCTACTTCATCGATTTCCGTAGGCATACTGTCTATTTCAATTCTCAGTCTCGAAGCAGCTTCATCCATAAGGTCAATGGCCTTATCCGGAAGAAACCGGTCGGATATATACCTGTCGGAAAGAATTGCTGCAGATACTAAAGCGGCATCCTTAATCCTGACCCCATGGTGCACTTCATATTTTTCCCTTAAGCCCCTGAGTATTGAGATGGTATCCTCCACTGACGGCTCGTTTATCTGTATAGGCTGAAATCTCCTCTCCAGTGCGGCATCCTTTTCAATATATTTTCTGTACTCATCAAGGGTGGTTGCCCCGATAGCATGGAGTTCGCCGCGAGCCAGCATGGGCTTTAGCATGTTTGAAGCATCAACAGCGCCTTCCGCCGCTCCTGCTCCCACTACGGTATGCAGCTCATCCAGGAATAAAATAATATTTCCTTCCGACTTTGATACTTCTTTAAGCACTGCTTTCAATCTATCTTCAAATTCACCCCTGTATTTTGATCCGGCTATGAGAGATCCCATATCCAGAGCTATCACCTTTTTATCTTTAAGACCTTCGGGAACATCCCCTGATGCTATTCTGCTGGCCAGCCCTTCGACAATAGCCGTCTTTCCCACACCCGGATCACCAATAAGTACCGGATTATTTTTAGTCCTCCTGGAAAGTACCTGGACCACTCTTCTTATTTCATCATCTCTTCCTATCACCGGATCCAGCTTTCCTTTCCTGGCCAGCGTTGTAATGTCCTTCCCAAATCTTTTAAGTGCCTGGTATTTATCTTCAGGATTCTGATCAGTAATTCTCTGGCTTCCCCTTATATCCACCAGAATCTTATATATTCTGTCCCTGGTAACTCCGTACTGCTTTAGAAGTTTACCTGCCTCACCATTACTCTGGGCAAGGGATATCAAAATATGTTCGGTTGAAACATACTCGTCCTTTAACTTTTCAGCTTCACTGAAAGCATCGTCAAGTATATTGTTCAGCTGTGGACTAATATATATTTGCGCCGTTTGGCCGGAAACCTTAGGCTGTCCTGCAATTGCATCATTTATCTTACTTAAAAGATCATCAATACTGACCTCCAGTTTTTTAAGGATGGGTATAATTACTCCTTCCCTCTGCTGGAGCATAGCAGACATCAGGTGAATATCGTCAACACTCTGATGTCCATTTTCCGATGCAATTTTCTGAGCACTGGCTAACAGTTCCTGCGCTTTTATTGTAAATTTATCTATCTGCATATATTTAAATCACTCCTGCCTGCATTTAAAATTTAAAATCATATAACAATTCCATCCCTGGGATTTTCATTGAAATTTTTAGCAAACTCATCAAAGTGCTTTTTTTGTTCGTTATTTAATTTTTCCGGCAGTACCAGCCTGATTTTTACATATAGGTCTCCGTGCCTGCTGCTGCTTTTTAGTTCAGGCATACCCTTGCCCTTCAGCCTTAGTGTCCTTCCTCCCTGAGTTTTTGGCGGAACTTTTACCATAATTTTCCCGTCAAAAGTGGGAGTATCTATCTTCGCACCATAAAAAGCTTCCTTTATGGAGACCGGTACCTCGCAGTAAAGATTATCTCCTTTCCTGGTGAAAAAGTTATGCGGTGCTATATTTACCACCAGATATAAATCCCCGGCCGGTCCGCCGGACGGACTCCCGGCACCCTCTCCTGCTACCCTGATTTTTCCGCCGTCCTTGATACCCCGGGGTATCTTTACGTTAATTGTCCTTGTTTTTCCTTCTCTTTGAAGTTTAAACGACCTCTGCGTACCCGTATATGCTTCCCTCAGGGTTATATTTAACTCAGATTGAATATCCTGACCTTTCAGCACATTTGCTGAATGCGTACCTCTGCCGGACTGCGAACCGAAGCCTGAAAATTTTGTATTTGCTCCCCTTCCGAAAAACATCTCAAAAAAATCGGAAAAGCCGCTGCCCAGGTCCTCAAAATTAAAACCCCTGCCCCCAAAATCGTAAGTATAGGTCCTGCTGCCGCCGCCTGGCCGGCCGGCGCCTGCGTGGGAATACTGCTTCCAGTTTGCACCCAGCTGATCATACCTGGATCTCTTCTGGGGATCCTTCAGTACCTCGTATGCTTCCCCTATCTCCTTAAACTTTTCCTCGGCCCCGGGATTATCGGGATTGGCATCGGGATGATACTTCCTGGCCAATTTCCTATAGGCCTTTTTTATCTCATCCTGCGATGCATTTTTATTTACATCCAGTACTTTATAGTAATTCCTATATTCAACCATTCACATATACACCTTTATTTATTTTATAAACGCACCTGCCCACAACTTCTTGTAAAGCTATGGGCAGGCTTCTTATTATATATTTCTCAGGCTAAAATTCCTTTATATGGAACCTATCTAAATCAGTTCTCTTATTTATTTTCATCATCTTTTGCTTCAAATTCAGCATCAATTACATCTTCCTCCTCATTGCCTGCCTGTTTTTTCTCTGATTTCTGGTCTCCTGCAGGTCCGGCACCCTGACCTCCCGGTCCGGTGGTACCTGCTCCCGCGCCTGCCTGCGCGTAGAGTTTCTGTGACAGCTCGCTCTGCAGGTTCTGAAGCTTTTCTGTTTCCTTTTTTATATCATCAGCATTATTGGATTCCATACTCTTTTTTAAAACTTTAACCTGTTCCTCAATATTCTTCTTCATGTCCTCCGGAGCCTTACTGCCGATTTCTTTCATCAGCTTCTCCGTAGAATAAACCAGGCTGTCGGCACTATTTTTAGCATCGATCAGTGAACGGTTTTTCTTATCTTCCTCTGCATGCTCCTTTGCTTCATTTACCATTCTTTCAATTTCATCGTCGGTTAAATGCGATGTTGCTGTAATGGTGATTTTTTGCTCCTTGCCCGTAGCAGTGTCCCTGGCAGAAACATTCACAATTCCATTGGCATCAATATCAAATGTTACTTCAATCTGAGGGATACCCCTTGGAGCAGGCGGAATACCGTCCAGTCTGAACCTTCCTATGGTTTTATTGTCTCTGGCCATATCACGTTCCCCCTGTAGAACATGGATATCCACACTGGTCTGATTATCGGCAGCAGTGGTAAATATCTCGCTCTTCTTGGTGGGAATAGTTGTGTTCTTATCAATCAACCTGGTCATAACACCACCCAGAGTCTCAATGCCAAGAGAAAGCGGGGTTACATCCAGAAGTACCACATCTTTAACATCCCCTTTTAATACTCCGGCCTGGATAGCCGCACCTACTGCAACTACTTCATCGGGATTTACACTCTTATTGGGTTCTTTTCCGGTGTAATCCTTTACCAGCTTCTGTATAACCGGCATCCTGGTTGCTCCACCCACAAGTATCACTTCATCAATCTCAGCTTTATCCAGCCTGGATTCTTTTAGGGCTTTTTCCAGAGGCTCCTTACACCTGTTGGTGAGATCCGAGGTAAGTTGTTCAAATTTTGCTCTGGTTATCTTTACTTCCAGATGCTTGGGCCCGTTGGCATCAGCTGTAATAAAGGGAAGATTTATATTAGCCTCCATAACCGTTGTCAGCTCAACTTTCGCTTTTTCCGATGCCTCTATCAGTCTCTGCAGCGCCTGTTTATCTTTCCTTAAGTCAATTCCCTGTTCTTTTTTAAATTCATCGGCAACATAATTCATAATCCTGTCATCATAGTCATCTCCACCCAGATGCATATCTCCGTGACTTGCTTTTACCTCAAACACTCCTTCGCCGACTTCCAGAACGGAAACATCAAAGGTTCCGCCTCCCAGGTCGAATACCAGAATTTTTTCTTCCTTCTTTTTTTCCAGCCCGTAAGCCAGTGATGCAGCCGTCGGCTCGTTAATTATCCTCAGTACATTAAGACCTGCAATTTTTCCGGCGTTTTTAGTTGCCTGTCTCTGGGCATCATTAAAATATGCCGGAACGGTAATAACGGCATCTGTAATCTTGGTTCCCAGGTAGCTTTCTGCATCTGTTTTTAATTTCTGAAGTATCATTGACGATACCTCTTCGGGCGTATGGCTTTTACCTCCTATTTCCACCTCGGCCAGGTCATTCCTACCTTTTTTTACTTCATACGCCACTATCTTCCTTTCACTTTCGACCTCACTGTACTTTCTCCCTATAAATCTCTTTATGGAATAGATAGTATTTCCAGGATTCAAGGCTGCCTGTCTTTTTGCCAGTTGCCCGACCAGCCGTTCTCCCTTTTTGGTTATACTTACCACGGAAGGCGTTGTTCTGCTGCCTTCACTGCTGGTTATAACTGTAGGCTTACCACCTTCCATAACCGCTATACATGAATTAGTTGTTCCCAGATCAATTCCTACTGCCTTTGCCATAATATATACATCCTTTCTAATTTATTTATTTTTACACAAAATAACTAAAAAACTTGAGATTTGTGAGTTACTCCTCTTCTCTAGTAATCCGCATAAGATAATTCTTAAAACACTCAACTACATCTTCAGGACACCGGTCCAGAATTATATCATCCCTCCTTCTTATCAGGATAATTATGGACCTTAAATTCATTCCCTGGTCATACATAAGTTCCCTTACATACTCCAGCCACCTGATATCAGCTCTGGAATAATATCTCTTTCTTCCCCTTCTTAAAGGGCATACCAGTTTAAACCTCTCGTAATAATATAATGTCCTGCTGTTTACCCCTAAAAAATCAGCTACCAGCTCTATGGGATAACTTTTATCTCCTTCATCAAACAATTTACTCACCAACCTTAATCATGGCTATAATTCTATTAGATAATGATATTGTTGTCAACTATATTATAAAAGATTTTTAAAATTTTATAAAATTATTTTTTCACTTTAAAGTAAAA
>CAZHOY010000109.1:0-4715 GCA_964534695.1 uncultured Actinomycetota bacterium
AAGCTTATATGCAATTGGAAAAAGATATATTTGAAGCCATAGCGGAAGCCAGGTCAGGGATACAAAATGCGGAAACACTATCTGAAATGGACAATGCAAATAAAGAAATAAGTTCTCTTATTGATACTATCAAAGTTACAGTTGAGGATACGCCCGAGCTTAAAGCAAGCGAGACCGTAGGTGATCTCATGACACAGCTGGAGGGAACCGAAAACAGGATTGCAGTAGAAAGAGGCAGGTTTAATGAGACAGTTAAGGATTATAATACCTATATAAAGATGTTCCCCAGAAATATAATTGCAGGATGGTTCGGATTTGAGGCTAAGGAATTCTTTGAAGCTGAGGAAGGAGCCGAAATAGCTCCGGAAGTGGATTTGGAATTAGAGTAAATCATGGGATCAGTTTTATTTAAATTAAAAATAAAATTAATTTTATTTTTTATATTCTTATTAATCTGTTTCTTCTCCTGTCCCAATTTTCTTTTTTCAGCTGATGATAACAGTCCGGTTTTTCCTGATCATACCGGATATAAAATCGATTATGTGGGACTGGTGGACAGCAGTTCAAGGTCTGATCTTGAAAATCTGTGTTCAAGGGTTGAAAACGATACAGGCAGCGAAATAGCAGTTGTCATTGTGGATAGCCTGCAGGGAATTACAGAGGAAGAATATGCAGTAAGGTTGTTTGAAAAATGGGGAATCGGAAAAGAGAAAGAAGATAACGGCATTCTCATACTTATCTGCACCGAAGGTGAAGTGGGAAACAGGCCTTTAAGAATTGAGGTAGGATATGGCCTGGAAGGAGTAATAACAGATCTTGAGGCTGGCAGAATCGTTAATGAAATAATTGTCCCTAACTTTTCAGATGGGAATTTTTATACGGGCCTGAATTCGGCAATTATTACCATAGCTGACCAGATATATGAAGAGAAGGGCCTGGAGCCAATTAGTTCCGGCCAGGATGTAAATAAAACCGCCGCAGGAACCACTTCTATACCGGTAATCGGTTTTCTTTCAGGTTTTTCCTATGGATGGTTATGCTGTTTTCCAATTCCGTTTTTAATAATTGTTATAGTGGTACTGGTAAGCCTGTTCAGGAGAAGGTGCCCCAAATGCAGAAAATTCAAGCTGAGGATAAAATCAACTATAATAAAACCCGCCACTTACACTACAACCGGTAAAAAGCTGGTGGAAAGAGTTTGTTCCAACTGTGGGTATAGCGATAAGAAAGAAGTGACCATACCCAGAAAGAGTAGATCCTCATACTGGACCGGTGGCGGAAGCAGTTCTTCCGGAAGTGGAAGCAGTTCTTCCGGCAGTGGAGGCTTTAGCGGCGGGTCCTCAGGAGGCGGGGGTGCCAGCGGAAGATGGTAATAGGAATTTTAATAATAGATGGGATTTGATTTAAATGAAAATTGCGATATCCGGCAAGGGCGGAGTGGGTAAAACCACCCTGGCGGCATGTCTGGCTAAATATTATACCCATAAGAATCATAAAGTAATTGCTGTTGATGCTGATCCTGATGCCAATCTGGCATCGGCTCTGGGAATGGATTATGAGAAGGCTTTAAAAATCACACCGCTGGTGGAGATGAAAAACTTAATTGAAGAAAGAACCGGAGCCAAACCGGGAGGATACGGAGCTTTTTTTAAATTAAATCCCAGAGTGGACGATATACCCCAGAAATTTGGCATAGATATTGACGGCGTAAGGCTGCTGGTTGCAGGTACCATAAGGGCAGGTGGAAGCGGATGTTATTGTCCTGAAAATGTCCTTCTTAAAAATCTTTTCAGACATCTGGTGGTCGGTCAAAAGGAAGTTGTCATTCTGGATATGGAAGCCGGTATCGAGCATCTGGGCAGGGGTACCTGTGAAAATATGGATGCACTGATTATCGTAATAGAACCGGGGCTTAGAAGTGTCCAGACCGCTATGGCAATTAAAAAAATGTCAGAGGACCTGGGAATAAAAACACTGTTTGTAGTAATAAATAAAATAAGAACTGAAAGGGAAGAGAAATTAATAACAGATAGCCTGGGTGATTTTACAGTACTGGGAAAACTTCCCTATAGTGATAAGGTAAGAGAATCGGATCTGGGTCATTTTTCCCCATGTAATGCGAGTGAAATATTTACAAAATTAATTCAGGATATTGCTGTTAAGCTGGATAAATATATGAAAAAGGGTTAAAGATTTTCTAGAACATATAGGTCCGGTTGAAAACTTGTATCTTTTTTATTTAACTAAAATAGCATTCATGTTTAAAGATAGAAAGCGGCAGGCGTTTGTATAAAATTATAAAAAAAGAGAAACTGGTACAGGATATAGACAGGTTCTATCTTAAAGCACCTCTGATAGCAAAAAAAGCAAAAGCCGGTCAGTTTGTGGTAATCAGGATAAATGAAGAAGGCGAAAGAATTCCCCTGACTATTGCGGATTATAACCGCAGTAGGGGGACAATTAGTATAGTCTCTCTTAGAGCAGGAAAAACCACAGCAATGCTCTCTAATCTTAAAAAGGGTGATAATATACTGGATGTGGTGGGTCCGCTGGGCAATGCTTCCGAGATTAAAAATTTTGGAAGGGTAATCTGTGTAGGCGGCGGAGTGGGTATAGCTGCTATTCTCCCCATAACCAGGGAACTAAAGAAAGCCGGCAATTATATGATATCCGTCATTGGCGCCAGGAGCAGGGAACTTCTTATATTACAAAAAGAAATCAAAAATACATCTGATGAACTTCATATCTGCAGTGACGACGGTTCTATAGGATATCATGGATTTGTATCAGGATTCTTAAAGGAATATCTTAGTAAAAATCAGGACAGAGCAGATAAAAAAACCGATGTTAAAAGAGTAATTGCCATTGGTCCCGCTCTTATGATGGCTGCTGCAGCCAGGGTGACCAGGCCCTTTAATATAAAGACTGTTGTATCACTTAATTCCATAATGGTTGATGGGACCGGCATGTGCGGATCATGCAGGGTAGAAGTAGGGGGCAAGACCAGATTTGCCTGTGTGGACGGACCGGAATTTGACGGACATAAGGTTAATTTTGATCTGCTTCTATCCAGGCAGAAGATTTACTGTGACCATGAAGGACAGTGTATGGGTCTTTACAAACATAAATGTAAGCTGCCGGAAAAGTAATGAAGCATAATAGATTATAAGTAATGATTTGAGGAAATGGCTGACGGGATAGATAGAAAAAAAACAATTAAGCAGAAGATTCCAAGGGTAGCTATGCCTGAACAGAACCCTGATAAACGGAATAAAAATTTTAGTGAGGTTACTCTGGGGTATACGGAACGTGATGCCCTGCGCGAAGCGTCCAGATGTCTGCAGTGCAGGAATCCTAAATGTATAGAAGGCTGCCCTGCAGAGATTGATATAAAAAGCTTTATAAAGCTGATCCAGGACAGGAAATTTGATAAAGCGCTGGAGAAAATAAGAGAGTGCAACAGTCTTCCTGCTGTATGCGGAAGAGTATGTCCCCAGGAAGACCAGTGTGAAAAAGAGTGTATACTGGGGATTAAAAATGAACCGGTAGCCATAGGCAGGCTGGAACGATATGTAGCGGATAGGGAACTAAAAAGAATAACCGATGGAGCAAAGGAGTGCGCATGGTCAGAAGTAACTAAAAAGTGCACCAGGGAAAAAGTAGCAGTAATCGGTTCAGGTCCTGCCGGACTTACCTGCGGGGCAGATCTGGCCAGATTGGGATATCAGGTTACCATATTTGAAGCGCTGCATGAAGCGGGAGGCGTCCTGGTTTACGGTATTCCCGAATTCAGACTTCCCAAGGAAATTGTTAAAAAGGAGGTAGATTATCTTAAGAGTATGGGGGTTAAGATTAAATTAAATATGGTAATGGGTAAAATTTTAACCATAAACGATTTATTTAAACAGGGATTTAAAGCAGTATTTATATCTACCGGAGCTGGTTTGCCCTATTTTATGAGTATTCCGGGAGAGAATTTAAATGGGGTATATTCTGCCAATGAATATCTTACCAGGTCAAATCTGATGAAGGCTTACAGGTTTCCGGAGTGCGATACCCCCATTGTCAGAGGGACCAGAGTAGCTGTAGTCGGGGGAGGCAATGTTGCAGTGGATTCGGCCAGAACGGCAAAGAGACTGGGTGCGGAACATGTATATCTGGTATACAGAAGAAGCGAAGAGGAAATGCCTGCCAGGGATGAGGAAATAAAACATGCCGGAGAAGAAGGAATAAAGTTCAAGCTGCTGGCAAACCCCGTGGAAATAATAGGTAAAAACGGCTGGGTGGATAAAATAAGATGTATCAAAATGAAACTGGGAAAACCTGATGAATCAGGCAGGAAAAGGCCCCTGCCCGTAAAGGGTTCGGAGTTTAATATAAAGGTGGAAGTAGTAATAATAGCTATAGGTCAGGGCCCTAATCCGGTCCTTACATCTACTATTCCACATCTTGAGCTTAACGGAAAAGGCAATATTAAAGCTGACCCTGCAACCGGGAAAACAAATATAAAAGGTGTTTTTGCAGGCGGGGACATAGTTACCGGTGCAGCTACAGTGATACAGGCCATAGGTGCAGGTAAAAAAGCAGCTGCGGCTGTAAACGAATATATCAGAACTGGTACATGGTAGCAACTGCCGAAAATTATCAGTTATTTAAAAAATTTTAAGCAATTGTCTTAATTAATACAGCAGTCCTTCGAATATATATTATAGGTT
>CAZHOY010000109.1:4725-5733 GCA_964534695.1 uncultured Actinomycetota bacterium
AATATAATTACCGTTTATTGCAGTGTCCGGTGAACAAGTATTAATATTGATGGTTAATGAGTGTTATAAAATAGGTTATAATTTTAATTAGAAACAATAATACAAAACAATGGAGGTAAATATGAAAATCAAAAGACTATCATTAAAACTACTATATATCATGCTGACAGTTATATTTGTATTCGGAATGGTTTTTACAGGCTGTAGAGAAGCTGCTTCAGCAGAGGAGGAAGGAGCTGCTCCGGCAAATGAAATAATGATGCAAGAAGCAAGGGCGGATAAAACCTCATCGGATATGGGAGAAGCAGATGATTATGCAATGGAGGCTGTGGAGGAGGAAGCTGTGGAAGCTGCAAGCGAACCAGGGGTGCAGTACAGTGACACCTCTGTTCTTGAAAACAGAAAGGTAATTAAAACCGCATATATTGAGATTGAAGTTGAAGAAGGTAAATTTGAAAGCACTCTGTTTAAAATCACCGCCCTGGCCGAACAAAACGGCGGATTTATTGCAGATACTCAGAGCTATTCTGATTCCGAAGGCAATCTGACCGGCGGTAATATTACCATAAGGATACCCCATGATAAATTTAATTCTGCTACAGACAGGATAAAAGAGATGGGCACGGTTGAAAGTATTTCAATTTCCGGACAGGATGTAACCCAGGAATATACAGATCTTGAGAGCAGGTTAAAAAATTACGAAGCTCAGGAAGAAATTCTGCTGGATTTGATGGCCCAGTCCAAGAATGTTAGTGATAGTATAGAAGTACAGAGGGAACTAAGCAATGTTCAGGAGCAGGTTGAAATAATAAAGGGAAGGATAAATTATCTGGATAATATGGTATCCTTTTCCACTATCAGTATTTATTTGTATGAGCCTGAACCAATCACTGATCCCGGCTGGGGGTTTGTGGAGGCATTAAAAAGAGGTCTCAGAGGAGCAGTAACTGTTTTTAACGTTATAGTGGTATTTCTGGTTGCAATTTCTCCGGTACTGGTACTGGTAGC
>CAZHOY010000110.1:0-5725 GCA_964534695.1 uncultured Actinomycetota bacterium
TAGTTCATAAACCAATATAAACTTGAGGATATGACTAGACCCAAAATAACGAGAACATATGGCCCGATCCACTTCGAAGATTTAGATCCTCACCGATTTGAAGATCTAATTCGTGAATTGATTTATGAGTATAAAGAGTGGCAAAGCATCGAAGCAACAGGTCGAAGTGGTAGCGATGAAGGCTTTGATATTCGGGCATATGAGAAAAAAAATAAAATAATAAATTCTGAAAACAATGATAATGAAGAAATAATTGAACTCCATCCAATGGAGGGAAATTTATGGATGATACAAGGAAAAAGAGAGAAAGAAATTGGCCCTACAAAAATTATAAGAATACTAAAAGATATAGATTCTAATAATCCCCCTTATGGATACATTTTAGCAGCATCAGTAAATTTCTCTAAAAAGTCCTATGACACTTTCAGGGAAATTCTATACGAAAAAGGTGTTATGGAATTTTATCTCTGGGGAAAAGCTGAACTTGAGGACATGCTTCATCTACCAAAAAATGATCGAATATTGTTCACATTCTTTGGCATTTCGTTGGTTAGCAAGAAAAAAGCAAGAACAACAGAAATAAGAACAACCATAAATATTAAAAATAAACTAATTAGAGCAATTGAAAATAATGGAAGAATATTAATTAGGGATTTAAACGACGATTCATATCCTTATTTAAATAAAAGGCAAAAATTAGGTAAAAATACAACATGGAATGATTTTGAAGTTTTCAGTCAACACCCTCTTGGCCTTTTAATTCACATTGAAGAATATTATGCATACATAAATATTGAAAAGAAGGAATGGGATTATACAGATGATTTAGACTTAATTTATCATAAAAGGGAGAATGATGATGTTTTGTTACGAGAAAGGTATAACGAAAAAAATAGTATGATAAGAGGTTTTTATGACTTCCTACCTAGAAAAATCCAAGGTAAATTGAATATTGAAGGTCTGCTTAAATACTCAGATATTGAACTAGTAGATGACAAAGGCGATAATTTATATGAAATTCCTCACATATATGTCAGTTATGTTAACCGTTTGATTCCATTTTATAAGCAAATAAAAATTTTAAAGGTTGATAATACTGAAATAGAACTGACAGATGATTATAAAAGAATATCTGTTTTTCCTAAAAGGTTCAAGAAAAATAAAAATGGGGAAATTTACAAGGATAAAAAGGTTATATTCAATGAATTAAGCCAGAAATTATTTCAGGATTTTAAAATTGATACTATTTGTTGTGATAATAATAAATATGAGTTTTTAAATCCCAGAGATATCATACTCATAGAAAACAAGGAGTCCCCGATGGAAGAGACTTTTATTCAAATCACCTACAAAACACAAGAAAAGCTAAAAGACTATATTAATAGAGCAAGAAATCCTTTCGATCTCAATAAATCAATAGAAACACAACTTGAACGGATTCCTGTAGATACTGAAAGATTACATTTTTACGAATTTAATAGAATATATAAGTGGTAATTAGAAAAAAAAGGATAAGAAAATTAAGATTTTAGGTAAAAGGCAAGCAGCTAACCGCCAATATAGGTATGCGTGAGGACAGTGGTTGCATACAGCATCCCTTCTCCGTTTCAGCGTTTTCCTCGATGAATACGAATGTGCACCGAAAACCGCGCCTACCCATATTGGCGGGACGTTGTATGCCATTAGACATTAGAATTTTCACTTCATTATTGAATGTTTGAAGAGATTAAAAATAGAGATGCTTGGAACACTATTCGAGGATTCGTCTATCAAGTAGATGTAACAATTTACAGATGGATTGAACTTAATGATAATTATATTTTAGAGCTTGAAAGAGGAGAAGACATTGATATAGTTCACAATGATATAAACAATAAAGAAGTATCCAGAAAATTAGAGCAACTTAAACACAGGGATTCTAAAATCAGTTTAAACCAGGATCAAACGCTTAAGATTCTTTTGAACTTTTTCATTCATAAATCAAATAATCCCTCTCATAATTTATGTTTCAGATTTGTCACAAACGGATCTTATGCAACTGAACGTCCAGCAATATTTCCTGAAGGGGGAAAAGGAATTAGTGTTTGGATGAATCTTTTTAATTCAGCAGAGATTCGACCAAACAATGAAGATTACATAGCTATAAAGAAACATCTATTAAGCAAGATTCAGGAAAAGATTGATGATGAATACACGGATAAAGTAAAAGTTTCAGAAGATTCTCACTGGAAAAATTTCAAAGAGTTTGTAGAACAGGATGATAATCTAATCAACTTTATCAAAAGTATTGAATGGAGTGCTGATTTTAACGATCATGAAAGTGTTACTGAAACCATAAAAACGTCTCTCATAAGGAAAAATCTAGTTGGCAATTATAAAGAGGCTAATTTAGCATATCCTAAATTATTTCTTCATGTTTTTAAACTTTTAACACATAGTGGAATAAAGAGATTAGAACCAAACGGATTAATAAACCAAATTTCTCTCTCAGTATTCAAAGAACAGGATAAAAAATTGCTTAAAACGATTACCTCTCTACTAAGCGTTATAAATAAAAGAATAAATCAAGTAGAAAAGGACGTTAGTATTAATGCTGAGAAAATAGCTCAATTAACAGATGATGTTAATGTTATCGTCCAATCGGATACGGTTTTCGATTATAAATTTAAAACACTATCTCTTAAACCACCTGCTTTAATTAAGGATGGTTCTGCACGCAAGCAAAAAATTGAAGATCTACTGGAGTTGTTCATGTCATTTTCTTGGATACATTTTCAAGGTATTAATGGAACTGGAAAGTCGCAATTGGCAAGTCAACTATGCTTAGAGTTTAAAAACGATTGGTGGTTAGATCTACGCTCTTATAGTCATGACACCCAGAAAACAACTGCATTAATTTCGGCTTTTCTATCCTTGATATCAGGAACGAAAATATCAAATTATAAAGAAAATTGGATAGATGAAGTAGTAAATTACCTTCCTAACAATACTATTATTGTACTAAATGACCTTCCTAATTTACAAGATAATCAAGAGTTAATTAAGCTACTCATCCTTTTCATTAATAAGATTCAGAATAAAGAAATTAGACTATTAACAACATCCAACTATAATATACATCAAAAGCTCTTACAATCAATTAATCCAAATATCTTTCATAAATATCAGGATTTAGATTTTAGTGATGATGAACTAATAGAATTTCTAATAAACAGTGGAGCTGATGAATCTATTTCAAATTATATTGGATTGATCACAACGTTATCAAACCGAAATGCTAGTTTGGCAGGAGCTATTGTGTATCATTTAAAATCAATTAATTGGGGGAAAGATTCAGGTGCACTTCTTGATGTACTATTAAAAAAGGAGTTTTCAAAGGAGATATTGGAAGATGCTCAACTATCAATTAAGAAATATATTGGAAATCAAGAATCTAGGGAATTATTATATAGACTAAGTTTAATCAATTGGAATTTTAGACGTAAAGAAGTTTTTGCAATTTCAGCAGTTGAAAAAAGTATTGACCAACCAAATGAAAAGTTTCAAGACCTAGTAAATGTTTGGATTCAAAAAATTAGTGATGAGATTTTCCAAACATCACCTCTTATATACAATCTCGGTGAAGATAATTTATCAGAAGATGTGATCCGAAACGTTCATTTGGCAGTAGCAAAGTCAATTCTTTCAGATAAGAAGTTAGATCAAATTAATGCTTCAAGATGCATTATATCTTTTATAAGAGGAAAAGATTTTAATAATGCTGGGATCATTCTTTTGGGACTCTATAGAACAGCTAATTCCATTGAAGAGATTAAGGTCCTTAAGGATTGGGGATTCTTAAGTTATTGGGCAGAATTGTCGATCCCAAAAGAAATGGGAGTGATACTTCGAGCTTACATTCGAGTAGAACAAATCAGGCTGAAACGTGCAATTGAAGAAGAAACTGACCGCCTCTATATTGATCTTGAAAGTTTTCTTAATGAAGAGGGACTCACTGTTTCCCAAAAAACACTTTTACACTTTATTTGTGTTTCACTATATGAAAGCCTTTCTACCGATACGAATTTGTATCACATTGAAGAAATTCTTACTAACTGGAAGCAAATAGAAGAGCTTTTCAAAGAAGTAATTAATCCTGAAATGATTACGGGTTTACTCTGGATGGTTTGTCAGAACCTTGAGACACAATCAGATATTGAAAAGTGGGTTGCCCTTATCTCCTTAGTTGAAAAAGAATTTAAGGTCGATTTTTTCGATAATGAAATGGCTCAAACTGCTATAACTCTTTTAAGTAGTCGTGTTGTAAATTCTGATGTAAACAAAAGTGATGATGAGAACTGGGAAACTGTAACCAAGACATTAGAGTTTTTTGCGGAATATTTTAAGAATCGTAAGCTTGAAGTCCTAGAGGCAACTGTTTTAAAGGAATTTATTATTATTAAGTTTAAAAATAATCAGCAGGAAGCAATTGATTTCTCAAAGGGAATAAGCACGAGATATTCCTCTACAGTAGCAAAGTATTTGATTTATGAGAATATAGGTAAATTGCTTTACAACAAAGACAAATCAGAAGAAAGTCTACCTTGGTTAACAAGTGCTTTAGAGATAAATTGTAGAGATCAACTTAATATTACTGATACTTTAGTGTATGGTGCATCTGCAATTTCGCAAACTGATACTTTAAAAGCGGTTGAATACTGTGAATTAGCAGTAAAGATAGCTATTGAAAGAGAAAAATATTTAGAATTAGATTATATCCAACTATTAAGTGAATTGGGTATGGCTTATTGGTTAGATGATCAAAATGAGCAAAGTCTTGAAACCTTTGAGAAGGTAGTTAATAAATTATTTGAACTCAAGAAAACTCAATTCAACAAAAATTGGATAAGGTTATTTAGTTGGGTCGGTCATTCATTAGGCTATATTGCACCTGCTGTTTCAAGACAAGAAGTTCCAGAAAAGATTATTGATGGTGGAGAGTATGTTAAACCATACCAAGGTATATTTTCATTTAACACAAAAGATTTATCTGATCTATATGATCCAGACAAAGATTCTATTATATGCGTTCATTTAGCGTTGTTTTCTGAAGGAGTAAATAATGTTTCAAAAGCCTATGAATGGTCATTAAAAGCGTTTGACCTTGCTAGAAAAATTGGTAATCAGCAGTATCTGTTAATGGTTTCCAGTTTTTGTAGTCAATATTCATTAATAAACTTTAAAGTTGAGGAATCTTTTGAAGCCTTCCTGCTATCATCAGCTATTATTAGTCATATATCTGGTACACCTCAAAAAAGGTATGAACAGCTAAAAAATGTAAATATTAAAAACATCTACAATTCAAAACCTAGTGAAAAATGGAATGCTGCGGAAGACACAACAATAACTTTCGTTGGAATACCATTATTCATGATTGTATTGATAGCCTATATGGAAGGACAAATCAACAAAAATGAATATGCTACAGCATTTTTGAAAACTCTATCAGATTATAGTAAAAATGCATCTGATCCAGATTTATGGAATCAATTATCAGATATTTGTCAAAGGATTTTAAATAATAGTATTCATATACAAGAACTCATTGACTTAGGAAATGATTATGGAAATCGGGAACGTAAAAATTTGCAAATCATTTGTATTCTTGGAATAATTTTTTTATCGAAAGACGGAACAAATATCATAACTCAAATTTTAAATATATTCCCTTATCTGACTAAGATTT
>CAZHOY010000111.1:0-5705 GCA_964534695.1 uncultured Actinomycetota bacterium
TGGAGATTTTACGGTTCTTGTTCTTACAAGAATTGAGAGGGATAAATAGCTTTAGTGGTTTATGCTCGCAAAGTAAAATACTACATTGACTTTACACAAGCCAGGTTCTTCTTATTTCTGTAAAAAAGGAAGTTAAATATGGCAAGCCTGCAAGACTTTGTAACTTTATATATATTACTTTTGCAGCCAGCAATAAGCTAAAAAAAGTAATATATATAAGGAGTCCGGATTACTCGGACCATAAAGAAAAGGTAAACCTGGGTTTACCTTTTTGTATTATGTTGATTATATAAATTTAAGACAATTGCATGTAATCAAATATGCTTCATGGCCACCAAGTGAACCAATCAAACCACATTGGAGCGGTTAAATAAATGCTTTTAACCCTATACGTGTACATCTGATTGGCTTTTTTATTTTTATACCTCTCTACTAATAAATTTTTATCTTAATAACTTTTTTGTCTAATAGTAAAATAATGATTAATTCAGCTATTAACTAACTGTTAAACGTTCCCATGATTAACCCTGCCTTAAATTTTCCCACTCTCTCCACGCTTTTTATCAAGTATATTCTTCAGCATACCATGCCTTCCGAATAATAGCTTAGCTCTGTTTCTGCGATAATCATCTAAAATATCCTGAACCTCTTTTAAAAACTTTTCTACTTGATATATGGGTTCTATTAATAAAATCATTTTTTCTTTTCAATTTCATATAACGTTTTGCGAATAAAAGAAGTTGCCGAAAGCAATTTGGGGAAATTTTTGATTTCCTTTTTATCCACTGTTATATAACCGAGCCGAAGAAATACAAGAAGCGAATCGACGCAGAGTTCCAAAACCTGCTTGTAACTCTTGATTTCATCCTTTTGTTCCTATTGCAATAATCCAATTTTTATCTTCAAGCACATTAATTTTTATTGAGGAATAACCAGCATCATTTAAGAATTTTTCAAATTCTTCTGTTGAATGATAATTAAAATTACTCAATTTTGCCCATTCTGCATTTCTTTTCTCAAACTTCTCGTGCTTGTAACACTCATTTATAAGCACCACATGACCTCCAGGTTTTAGTACACGGTAGATTTCTTTAAGATTTGCTATTAAATCAGGCCAGAAATAATATGATTCTACGGCTGTTACAAGATCAAAGAAATCTTTACGAAAAGGTATAGATTCTACAGAAGCATGAAGAATTTCAACCTTGCCTGCTTCGATAAACTTTTTATTGACTTTGCTTGCTACTGCCACAGAAACTTCCGAGTAATCAATACCATACACTTTTCCTTCAGTAGCTATTTTAGCCATTGTATTAATAGTTTTTCCTCCGCCACAACCTACATCAAGAATTATATAGTCTTGATGTATAAAGATATGACCCAGTCCCCATCCGGCAACTTTATGACCATGATTCATTCCCATTGCCATAAATCTGCCAAAAATCCCTGTTGGTTTTCTGGTTTGTTTTACCATTATTTCCATTAGTCCCATTTTTAATACTTCCTTATCATTAGTTAAGCTTTATTCCTTTAACGATTCTTACGGCCCCAAGAAATAATAGAAGTTCATCTTTTATCTCAATTTTTGATTTTCTAAGCAATACTTCAAGGCCAGATTTTATAAACTCCGGATAGTATTTGCTTTCATAAGATTTAATAAAGCTATAAATCAAATATTTACAAATTTTATTCTGAGGTAAAGCATAATCAACAACCACTATAGTTCCTTCCGGCTTTGTAACTCTGGCTATCTCTTTTAAAATCTTTTCTCTGATACTCAAAGGCATATCATGTAAAGCAAAAGACACACAAGAAACATCAAAATATTTGTCCTTATATGGTATGTTTGTACCATCAGCAACTTCAAATTTCACACTTTTATATTTATTCTTCTTTTTGGCAACTTCCAGCATGTCTTCTTACAAATCAATTCCAATAACGTTATAACCCTTTTTCGCAAATGCAAAAGCCTGTTTCCCGGTCCCAGTAGCAACATCCAGTATTTTTGAGCTACTTCTTACATTAGTAAAATCTACAACTTTGTCCCTTACTCTTGAAATGGGCATGATCCAAATATCATAGATATGTGCCCATTTTTTAAACCCTTCTTTTATATATGAATAATAATCTTCCCTTATTAAAGATCCTTGATCTTGCGAGACATTTCTATAGATTTTATCAAAATCATCTTCTCTCATTTTTTCTAGTCACCCCCTAGATATAACATAAGGGACAGCTTTAAGTTATTTTATATAAAGAGCCTTCCAATCTGGAAAACTACTAATGAAACTACCCAAGCTAGTAGAAGAGTATAACCGATCTGGAACCACATTTCCTTCCATCCTGCTTCTCTTCTAAATACTGCCATGCCAGCCATGCAGGGGAAATAAAGCAAAGTAAACAGCATAAAGTTATAACCAATCAGAGGGTTATATTCTCTGGCGATATTTTCCCTTAGGGACTCTGACTCTTCATCTGCTTCCTGTATGCTGTAAAGAGTTCCCATAGTGGATACAACCACTTCTTTTGCAGCAATTCCTGAAATAGATGCTACTGCAAGCTTCCAGTCAAAACCCAGAGGTTTGAAGATAGGTTCTATAAAACGCTCCATCCTTCCTGCTGCTGAGTATGCGAGGCCTTCTGCGCCCTTCATAGCTTCTATTTCGGTTAAATCTTCCTCATATTCTTCTTCGGTTATCTCATTTGATTTAAAGGATTGTTCAAGTGAGACTATCTCTGCATCATAATCCTGAGAATAATTTTCTCCTATCATAGGGAACGTAAAGAGTATCCACATTAATATAGATACGGCAAGTATGATGGTCCCGGCTTTCTTTATATATAACCAGGTCCTCTCCCAGGTATGAAGCAGAACACCTTTAAAAGTTGGAATCCTATAGGGCGGCAGCTCCATGACAAACGGGGCTGATTCACCCTTAAACCGTGTAACGCGAAGTAACTTGGCCATCAGTATAGCTACTACTATTCCTATTACATAGATAGAAAAGATAACATTACCAGCTATTTGCGGAAAGAAAGCCCCGGCCAGAAGGATATATACCGGAAGTCTTGCCCCACAACTCATAAAGGTATTTACATGCATTGTTATTAGCCTATCTTTTTTGTTTTCCAGTATTCTTGAACCCATGTAAGAAGGTATGGTACAGCCAAAGCCAATAAGCATGGGGATAAAAGATTTACCATGCAGTCCTATTTTGTGCATAAGTCGGTCCATTATAAAAGCTACTCTTGCCATATAACCACTGTCTTCTAAAATAGCGATACATAAAAACAGTAGTATTATATTAGGTGTAAATATTATTACACCTCCTACTCCTCCGATTATACCGTCTACTATCAGGGATTGGATAAGACCCTCCGGCATGGCATTTGAAACGAGATCTCCCAACTTTGAGAAACCTATATCAATCCAGTCCATGGGATAGGCACCTACTTTGAATACAAACTGAAACATAAGCCACATCAACACAGCAAAAATGGGAAGCCCCACTATTCTATTGGTTAAAACTCCATCGATTTTATCTGTTGCGGAAACTTTCTCTATTTCAGTTTCTTTGTAGGTTTCTGTTAAAGCTCCTCTTATAAAGCCGTATCTTGCGTCTGCAATTACTGTTGCCGGATTGTCTCTTAATATGTTGCTTAAATGTTTTATGGATCTATTTACCTCTTGTTCAATTTCCAAATAAGCTTCTCCGGTTTCTTCTTTCACTTTATTTATTATTTCCTTATCCTGCTCAAGCAGTTTTAACGCAATCCATCTGGAGCCCGGCCTTTCTTGCAAAGTTTTTTTATCTTCGATAAATTTAGATATTTTTTCCAGTTCATTTTCAACTTCTTCTCCATATTTTATCTCTATTTTCTCTCTATCCTTATTCTCTATATGTTTGATAGCGGCATCCAGGAGATCTTTTGTTCCTTTATTCTTATGCCCCACTGTCTCAACAATGGGGGAAGCAAGCAGTTTTGATAAAAGTTCGATATTAATTTTCTTCCCTCTCGTTTTTGTCATATCAGACATATTAAAGGCTAAAACAAGTGGAACCCCAAGCTCAATGAACTGAGTGGCAAGATACAGGTTTCTTTCAAGATTTGAGGAGTCAATAATATCAACCACGATATCAGGATTTTCATTGATTATATAATTTCTTGCTACAACTTCATCTTCCGAATAAGCAGTCAGGCTATAGGTCCCGGGCAGATCCACTACATTGATTTTATATCCTTTATAGTTAATATAACCGTACTTTTTTTCCACAGTTACCCCAGGGTAGTTACCCACGTGCTGTCTGGCTCCGGTTATATTATTGAATATGGTGGTTTTTCCAGAATTAGGATTTCCAGCCAGCGCTATGGTTATCTCTTTTTGACTCATGTTACCTCCAATTATCATATTTATTTCAATATAAATTTTTCAGGGTGCTAAATTGTTTCAACTTCTATATTTTTTGCTTCATTTTTTCTGAGTGTTAAATGGTATCCTTTGACAGTAATGTCTATGGGATCTCCTAGAGGTGCTACTTTAATTACTTCTATTTCTTCGCCCTTTACGCAGCCCATATCAAGAAGTCTGCTGTGGATTCCTCCACTTCCAAGAATTTTTGTAATTCTGCATTTGGTTTTTGGTTTGATTTCATTTAAATACATAGGCACTCCTTAAATCATTAGTTATATATTATTATGTTAGGTATGCCTAACTTTATAATATTTCAACTACCCTGTCAAGAAAAAATTATTATTTTGAATCCGAAGGTAAGTTACTTTAAGGTAAAAACATCCTCGGATTGACTGGTACCCCATTTGCTCTAACTTCATAATGAAGATGCGTACCCGTGCTTAAACCTGTATTTCCCATAAGGCCAATTAAATCTCCCTGTCCTACCTTTTCCCCTATTGATACTTTAAACTCACTTAAATGAGCATATATAGTTACATATGTATTACCTTCATCATCTGCCCCATGATAGATCATAATCCTTCTCCCTAAGTTTCCACTGGTACCAACTGCAATTACTGTACCATTGGCTGTTGCTCGTATTGAAGTACCCGTATTATTGGCAATATCTATTCCCTGATGGATATGAGTCAGTCTTACTTCTCCAAATTCAGAAGTAACTGTACCACTGGCTGGCCAGATTGAGGGTATATCGGGATTATCTATAATCTCAGGTATTATAAATTCATCAGGATCAAACTCAGAAGATGGATCAATAAGAGGAAGGATTTCAACAAGAGCAAAAAACCACTCCTTGTGTATATCATCAAAAGCTTCTGTAATTTCTTCATCAGTCAGTATGGTAGTGTCAATTTCATATTCCTCTTTTTCATTTAGAACACTTAAAAAATCGGTAACACTATTAACTGTCATATTTTCCTCTGAAGTATCGTAATCTAATGATCCCAGAAGCTCTTTAATCGGAAAGTAACCCTGCAGTTCAAGTTCTCTAATGATTTTATATTCTTCCTTGATAATAGTTTCTGTAACTAACTCACCATCTACTATTTTGGTTATTTCCTCTTCCGTCTCAATTATCTCGTATTCTTTAAAATCCACTACCAGAAAATCAAAAACGCTTTCATTTGGCCTATTTTCCTCCAGGTAATTATCAAGCCTTACTACATCATATGCCATAAAAGAAACCCAGTTTATGTCTGTTTCTTCGGTTAATCCTTTATAGATCTTAAAT
>CAZHOY010000112.1:0-5701 GCA_964534695.1 uncultured Actinomycetota bacterium
CCAGCTGTTGGGGTACATCCGATGTTGTGTCAGTTACTACCGCAATTTTTTCCATTAGCCCGCCTTTTACTCTTTTGAATTTCTAATTCATTTTACAATATTTTAAATAAAAAATACTCTTTTTTAAATATAAAATTTCCTTCCATGCTAATCCTTTATAAAGTATAATTCTGTATAAAATATTTAAATTCAGATTAGTGGAGATAATTCTATGAAATATGCAAGAAATAAATTTTATCCAATCCTTACTATATCCGTTCTGGTCATACTTCTTATCTTAATAATCCCTCTCTCCGGATGGGTAAACCATTCAGATACCAATCAACAGCCAGCATCGAACTCATCTATCCTAGGAACAGGCAGCAGACCAGTTGCAGTCATGGTGGAAAATAGTTTTGCAGCCAGACCTCAATCCGGGCTCATCTTTGCAGATGTGGTATTTGAAGTTGTGGATGAATACGGCATTACCAGATTTGTGGCCATTTATAATTCCAATGATGTAACCGTGGTAGGACCGGTCAGAAGTGCAAGACCTTATTATGCAGAAATAGCAAGGGGTTTTGATCCGATTTATGCTTTCTTTGGCACTTTTCCCGAGTGCTATAAGGCAATAGAAGATATGGGAATGTATGTTCTAAGCGCGATGTCGGATAGATCCGGCAACAGCTCCATCACCGGACAGGCTCCTTACTGGAGGGACTGGGGTAGGAGTTCAATACAGGAACATACGGCCTTTATGTCAGTGGCAAAATTAAAAGAAAAAGCGGCGCAAATTGGATATCCTCTTGAAGGCGGGGGCATACCGTTCCCCTATAAAATTGATGCACCTGAAGCAGGGAGAGGAAACATTACCAATATCCATATAGATTTCTCCACTCATACCTATTCACCCCGTGGTTTTGATGTTAAATATATCTACAATAGAGACGGCAACTATTACCTGCGGTACATGGAAGGATACGCCCATGTAGATTATGATACCGGCCAGCAGATAACAGCCAAAAATATAGTAGTAATGGTAACAGATATCCTGGGCCCTCTGGATAAATACGGCCATATGTCAGTCAGAACCACCGGAAGCGGGCTTGCTTTCATATTCCTGGATGGAAAAGCCATTCAGGGAAGCTGGCAGCGCGGAAGCGCATTCGAGCCATACATATTCAGGGACAGCAGTGGAAAGGTGGTATCATTTAATGCCGGATCAACCTGGATAGCAATGGTTCAGGGGGCCGAAAAGGTTAGCTTCCAGTAGTATGGCAGATTTTTAAAAAGTTATATGTTTTTTTATTCTCTTTTCCCAGCTTAAATAAACCTTTTTTTATCAGCTCTAATAATATGTATTCTCTTTTCATATGATGGTCATTAAAAGATAAGAAGCCTTCCGGCTTCAGGACACGGTGCAGTTCTTCCAGCACCGGTAACTTATTATATAAATCATGATATACATCATACAGTAAAATAATATCCATACTACCGTCAGGCAGACCGGTCCTGCAATCAGATTGAATGGTTTCTATGTTATGAAGTCCTTCTTTTACGGCAGCACGTTTAACTTTCCTTGCTGCCAGAGGATGAATATCCAGTGCATAAATTTTACCTTTTTTTCCTACCAATCTGGAAGCAGCCATGGAATAACTCCCGGGACCGCACCCGAAATCAAGAATATTATACCCTGGACCTATATTTGCCTCTTTTAGGATATTTAAAGGAGGGCTAAAAAAGTCTCTTAATTTATACCAGAAACACATAAATTCGAAATCTAAATTTGATTGTAATTTTCCCATTGTATATTCCTTTCCGACCCTGGATTATTTAACCTGTTATCTCTTTTCACCGATTATGCCCAGGCCCATTAAATTACTGTTAATCCTGCTGCTTTCAATCCCTGTTTTTGCCAGAATAGATTCTATCTCTTTTGTGGTATATGCAGCATTTATTGAAGATATCAAACCTTCCTTCATTTCTCTGGACTTAGCAAGTAATTTCATTAAAAATACCATAATGGGGTTCATATCCCTCCGTAAATCTCCCACAAAAAATTTTCCGTTAGGTTTTAGAACCCTGTATATCTCACTAAATATCAGCCCGGGTTCTGCCCATTCATGTAAAGACTCACAGCTGAACGCCCCATCGAACTCATTATCCTTAAAAGGTATTTTATGTGCATCGCCCAGAACATATCTTACTCTTGACTCAAGTCCATATTCTCCGGCATTTTTTTGTGCAACTTTAATCATATTAGAACTGATCTCCAGTCCGGTAAGTCTGGTCTCCTCAGTTTTCTTCAGCCATTCAAGTCCCAGATAATCGGGCCCGGAGCCAACCTCAAGAACCGATCCTTTATCTATCCCCGCTCCTATAACATCATTTGTTTCCAACCATCCCTTATCCCTCATCATTCTTTTGGCCTCGTCAAACATCTTGACGTCCATTTCATCCTGTATACCTTCATCAGTTTCGGCAACTCTTGGTCTAATCATCTAATACTCCCAATATTTACTGTATTATATAAAATTTATTCTTTCTCTTTACCGGAACTATGTCCGGATTCACCTATTCCCTGTAATATCTTCAGAGCTATTTTTCTCATGACACTGGCTTTGGCAATGGCAATTCCCTTCTTTTCGTCCCCCACCACCAATAGGTCATCTCCGGGCTTGATATTAAATATATCTCTTGCTTTTTTAGGAATTACAATCTGGCCCTTTTCGCCAACTTTTACCGTCCCAAATATATGCTTTCCTTTTTCTCCATGTATTTCCATATTTTACTACTTTCCATATAAGTTATACTATTCTTACAAATTATACAAGTAGGATTTCATTTGTCAAGGATTAATTTTTAATACTACTTAAAGCTCTGCCTAAAAAGATAATCATTGGCACTCATATCGTCCCGGGCATTTTGCACAAGCTTTCTAAAGTCCTTTGAAATTTTGGCCATCTCATCCTTTGCATGATCCCCATGACCGGATGCAATTTTCCCAAATTCCGAATTCATTAGATTCTTTAATTTTTTCTTTAGAAAAAAAGCCGGCATCATTTTCATTATTTTAAATTTCTTCGGTAATATGGGGATACCTATTTTATCTAAAGCTTTCAGATTCTCCTTAAACGCTTTAATGGATAGAACCAGCAGCTCATCATCATCTCCCAGCCTTCTTCCTCTATTTTTTGCCGCATATCCCCCCATTGCCAGCGGACTTATAAGTGCAGCATGGGTTTTTAACCAGGCATCTATGTTTTCATAAACTTCAATCTTTATTCCTGCTTTCTGAAAAGTATCCCCGATGGATTTAACACGGGCGCTCATACTTCCATCAGGTTCTCCAAAGTACAGGGTGCAATAATCTACATACGCAGTAATAACAAAATGATCCTCACGGTATCCACTAGCTCCTCCAAATCCCAATAAAATCCGCTGACCATCAAGAAATTTTAAATATTCTTCTACACCGGTGACATTGTTGCCCATAAAAATAAAAGTAGGGACCTTTTTATTTTTTTGTAAAACCGGCAGTATTTCACCTACCTGTTGATACTGCATTATAATCAAAACCACATCATAATAATCCTCCGGCCTTAATTTATCAGTGACTTTAATACCAGTCTGGAACTGCTTATTTATAATCCTATCCTTAATGACAATTCCGTATTTTTTCAGCTGCTCCAGTCGCCTGCCTCTTGCCAGAACCGTAACATCATTTCCCCCGCTCTTGAGTTTGTATGCAAATATGCTGCCTATCACTCCTGCCCCATAGACTAATATTTTCATGGCTCAAACCCCTTTATAATTTAATAATTATTAGGTATGTCTAACATTATAACATGTAACTAAGAATTTGTAATTTTAAAGTTAAATGAATACTTACTGCAAAACTTTCTGAAATTAATTCAAAGCATAATATACTGTTTTTATTAAATAATATTAAAGAAGTTATAAATTTTAATCTTAATTTGTATATGAAACCCCTCATTAAAATTATAAAGCAAAAACAGTCTAAAGCCAGCATTTAGAACTTGGTATTTAATGGCTGCGTCTAATAGACGCAGCTCGAACCTATTTTAAGAAGAAAGTCTTTTCCTGAGTTAAAAGATTCACAAATCCTGGTAAAGTTCTAGTAATTTGAATTATTTGTGTATTTCAATATATATACAATTATATTAAAATAAACTCCATGCTTAAAAGTGACGATACAAATAGATCTTACTTTTATACAATATTTATTTATAAATACATTGACTTTGTTACACATTAGTAATATATTATGGTTGACTTTAGGATAATAGAATAAACGGGTTTTGCATGGAGGCGAAATGTTTGACCGGACAATAGTAAAAGAGTTAGAAAAATGGGTAAAAAAGACTAATAGAAAACCTCTTGTCCTGCGAGGTGCCCGGCAGGTCGGCAAAACAACAGCGGTTGAGATTTTTTCAAAGCAATTTGATCAATACATATATTTAAACCTTGAAGTTGCTTCAGAGCATAAGCTATTTGAAATGGACTATTCCGTTGAAGAACTTATCCAGGCTATTTTTTTTGAAAAGAACAAAAAGAAAAGCAAGGGAAAAACACTTATATTTATTGATGAAATACAGAATTCTCCTAAAGCCGTTTCAATGCTGCGGTATTTTTATGAATCAGCCAAAAATTTTTTTGTAATAGCAGCAGGCTCTCTTTTAGAGTCTTTAATAGACCGGCAAATTAGTTTTCCGGTTGGGCGGGTTGAATATCTTTATATGAAACCGTTAACCTTTGATGAATATATTGCTGCAGCTGGTGATAATTCTTCCTTAGA
This sequence comes from uncultured Actinomycetota bacterium, assembly GCA_964534695.1. Taxonomy (GTDB): domain Bacteria; phylum Actinomycetota; class Humimicrobiia; order Humimicrobiales; family Humimicrobiaceae; genus CAZBSE01. The sequence continues at coordinate 4,799 of CAZHOY010000112.1, forward strand.
AGTCCTTGATCAAATCCCCTGTCCTAATTTCGCTCATGAGAAACTGTTAAAAAAATTTTATCGATATACACTAATTGGAGGAATGCCTGAAATAGTGGACGTTTATTGTAAGACCCAAAACATGGTTGAACTAAAAATTGTTTATGAAAGCCTCTTACGTTCATATCTTGAAGATGTAGAAAAATATGCCCGCAATAATACACTTGCACGTGTAATTAGTCATGCTATCGAAAGTTCGTTTTATTCTGCAGCAAGCAGAATCCATTTTGAAGGATTTGGCCGTTCTAATTACAGATCACGGGAGATGTCGGAAGCTCTAAAAACACTTGAAAAAGCAATGCTTGTTTATTTAATGTATCCCACAACGGCAACCAGCCTTCCTATCGAGCCTGATCATAGAAAATCTCCCAGATTACACCTTGTTGACACAGGACTGGTCAATTATTTTGCCGGGCTGCAAAAAGAGCTTTTTGGTACCCAAGATCTAAATGGTGTTTATGAAGGAAAAATTGCAGAACACATAGTAGGGCAGGAACTACTTGCAGGAAGCCAGACTTTTACAGGGAAAGTACAGTTTTGGGTCAGAGAAAAAAAGCAGTCAAATGCCCAGGTTGATTATGTTGTCCCCTTTAGAAACTATGTCATACCAGTTGAAGTAAAAGCAGGGAAAGCCGGCCGTCTGCGTTCAATGCATGAGTTTATTGACCGGGCGCCGCATAGCTATGCAGTAAGGGTGTATTGTGGTAAATTAAAGATCAATACCGTTAAAACAATTAAAGGAAAGAAGTTTTTTCTTTTGAATCTCCCATTTTACTTAATAGGAAAACTCGATAATTATTTATCCTGGTTTTTGGAGGAAGGGATCAAATAATACGAGAGCCTGCTTCTCCTCCCAGACAGGAT
>CAZHOY010000113.1:0-5654 GCA_964534695.1 uncultured Actinomycetota bacterium
AAGTTACATTATCATTTTCACCATCTATTATATCCTTACATTCCGAGGCCAATCTATATATCTTTTCATAATTTTTAAGAATTCTCATCTCATTTTCTAAAATCTCTTCTTCATTTTCCCTGATATCTAATTCTTTTATTTCTTTATACCTGAAATTCAGGTCCTTTAACTTTTCTTCTCTGATATTTTTTAATTCCTTCAACTTCAGAAGTTCTTTTTTATTCTCCATATATTGCTCTAAACTTTCCAGATAATCTTTTAGGGCATCTGATATAATATTTTTTCCAAATTTATCTACTATCTCTATATGAGTTTTCGGTTCCAGTAAATACTGGTGATCATGCTGTCCGTGAATATCTATAAAAAACTTGCTTAAATTTTTTAAGTTGCTAACCTGGGTAAATATCCCGTTTATAAATGCCCTATTTTTCCCTTTCCTATTAACCTCCCTGCTTACTACTATGTCATCACCGGCATCCTTACTTTCTATTAAATTTTCAGATATCAGATAATCGACCGCCGCAGGATTTTCTCTAAAGTCAAAATATCCCTGAACCATCAGTTTATCTTCGTTATCTCTTATTAAATCACTGCTGGCACGCTCGCCAATTAATAAATTTATGGCCTCAATAATAAGAGTCTTTCCGGCACCCGTTTCTCCTGTCAGGATGTTAAGGCCATTCTGGAATTTTATTCTGGCATCATCTATTATGGCAAAATTTTTTACCTGTAGTTCTTTTAACATAAATTAAAATAATTTAATATTCCAAAGCCTAAATTCTTTCAATAAATTTTTCTTTAAAAACCTTAAAAAACATATCTTTGCTAAAAGATATAATTTTTAACTTTAATTTTGACTTTTTCACCTTGAATATATAATCTTCCCTGATATTAAAAGATTTTATTTTACCGTCAACTCCAAAGCTATCTTCATTGTTTTTCGAATTAACCTTTATTTCCAGATTATTTTCAGGACTTAAAATTATACTTCTGCTTAGAAGCGTATGGGGGCAAATAGGAGTTATGATTATAACTTCACTTTTAGGTTCCACAATCGGCCCTCCTGCAGAAAGAGAGTAAGCTGTAGAACCTGTAGGAGTAGAAATTATTATTCCGTCCGCAGCAAAACTTTTTATTGATATTCCATTTACCATTATTTCAAATTTTATTATTTTTCCAATCATGGTTCTGGTTATGGTAAATTCATTTAATGCCATATAATATAAGTCTAAATTTTCTATCATTTTTTTGCCTTTGAAGAATCTTCCTTCCAGAAGCATTCTTTCTTCTATATCGTAACTGCCTTCCAGGACATTGTCTATAGCACAACATATGTTTTTGGTGTCAACAGCAGTTAAAAATCCCAGGTTTCCTACGTTAACTCCCAGAACGGGAATTTCATGCTCAAAACAATACTTGGAAGCCCTCAAGAATGTTCCATCTCCTCCCACTGCTATTATTATTTCATTTTTCGAACTGAACTCTTTTTCGGAAACCGAAGGAAGAGAATACTGCTTCGGCATTTTATCAGTTTCTATAAGAAGTACCCTAACATTTTTTCCGGTCAGATATTCATATATCTTCTTAGCAATTTTAACTGCTTCTTGTTTTTCATTATTCGAAACTATGCCAATATTTTTCATCCTTACCGCCTATTTATGATTAAAGTAAATATGAGCCCTGTCAACCGTGCTGTTAATTATTTTATCATAATTTAGAACAGATTCAGCTTGTTTTGAACATTTTACCAAAAAAATCCAGAATTCAATATTACCTTTAACACCCTTTAACTTTGAAAAAGCAAAATCACAAATCCTAACTGGATATTTCTCCACGAATTTGGCTATATCCAATAATACTTTTAGATGAAGCTTCCTGTCCCTTATTATACCTTTACTTTCAACCTCTTTTTTTTCCAATTCAAATTGCGGTTTTACCAGCAGCAGTATTTCACCATTTTCTTTTGTAAGTTCCAGTATTTTACTGAATATTTTTTTTATGGAAATAAACGAGACATCCACTACCGTAAGATCTGAATCAAAAGGAAGTTTGCTGGTATCGAGATGGCGGATATTTGTCCTCTCAAAAAGAATTACACGGGGTGAATTTCTCAATTTCCAATATAACTGGCCGTATCCAACATCAATATCTATTATCTTATCTGCTCCATTCTTTAATAAAAAATCAGTAAATCCTCCTGTTGATGAACCAATATCCACTGCTTTTTTCCCTTTAGCATTGAGTTCTAAATCCTTAAATGCTCCTTCTAATTTCAAGCCTCCCCTGGAAGCATATGGTTTCTTTGAACGTATTTCTATTTCTGAATTTAAATCTACAGTCATACCCGCTTTATCCATAACTCTACCATTAACCTTTACTCTCCCTTCCAGAATCAGCGAGCAAGCAGCCTTTTCTGTTGCAGCCAGTTTTCTTTTTAAAAGAACGGTTATTATTTTGCACTTATTATTTTTCTTAATATTTATTATGCCTTTCTTTCCAGTAGAAATTTTGCCATATTAACCAGCCACTTATGTTCAATATTCATACCTTTTATTATGGCAATAGCTTTTTCAATTTTTTCTTCAGCAATTATTTTTGATTTAGAAACCCCCCATATGTAAGGAAAAGTATTCTTTCTCTGCACGGCATCCTTCCCTATCGTCTTTCCTGCCGTATATTTATTTGAAGTTATATCCAGAATATCATCTGTTATCTGAAAAGCCATGCCTAAATTTTTTGAATATTCAGTGAATTTCTTTAATTCATTTATTCCTGCATCGCATAAAATAGCAGCGCACCTTACAGAAACAGTTATCAATTTCCCTGTTTTATTTGTATGCATATACTCCAATCTACGCCTGCTTATTTTCTTACCCGTAAAATAAACATCTATTATCTGACCGGCAACCATACCACAAGCACCCGATGCATCAGTGATTTCACCCATAATCTTAATTTTTGTTTCATCATCTGAATTCTGATATTTTATTATTATATTAAAAGCCTCTGCAAATAAGGCGTCACCGGTCAGTATGGCTATATCTTCACCAAATTTTTTATGGCAGGTAAGTTTCCCCCTTCTCATATCATCATTATCCATAGAAGGAAGATCATCATGTATTAATGAATAGGTATGTATAAATTCAATAGCACAGGCAGTTGGCAGTACCATCCTGTAATCTTTACCCATACTCTCTGCAGTTATCAGACATAATATGGGCCTGAATCTTTTCCCGCCGTTTTCTATGCTGTAATTAATTGATTTCTTTAGAATTGAGGGACATTTATGGTATTTTTTAATATAGTATCCCAGTCTGTTATTTACTTCTTTTATTAAAAAACCAGGATACAGTTTATTTCCTTCTGGATTATACTTCTGCAAGTTAATCATATCCGCCATTCGCTCCAAAAAACTCAAATGCTTGTTTTTACACCACAAGCAAGTTAATTTATTTTATCTTTTTTACTTTTAAACTCAACAGCTAATTTTCTAAAATTATCCTTCTGTATCAATAGTGCAGATTTGAATTATATTTATAAATACCAGTTTACTTTACAAGTTTTTTTATTTCTATTAATTTTTTTTTAACAGAAGATTTTATTCTAGAATCCGGAATTTTTCCAATCCATTTACTGGCTTTCTTAAAGCTAAATGATTTAGGGAAATACAATTCTGGAAAGTAACTAAATTGTTTTTTCTTTCTGGCAGATAGGTAAAGACTATCGATCAATGCTTTTTCCGGTTCTGCTATAAGAAAGTTACCATTTCCCTTATACCAATCAAAGCCATCAAAAAATGAAGGAGATATGCGGTGAATAGAAAATGTTCCTACTTTTGTATGAATTTTTTTTGTATGGACTGTTGAGGCCAGAGTCATTTCCTGAGGAATCTGTTCAATTATTCCATGCAGGTGAAGTGCACTTATAAAAGAGACATAAGCCCTGTTTTTTGCTAGTAAAAAAGGAATAATACTGTAGGGGCTTAGCTTTTCATTTCCAGTTTCTGCCCAGATACCTCTGACTACCTTAAAAACAAGTCCCCTTTTTTCAAGAGTTTTAAGCATCTTTGAAGCATTGGATAATGAACTCCCTGAAAGCATTGCTACTTCACGTGTAGTAAATACAGGTCTGTTTAGTTTTTTAGCAAATGTTAAAATAGATTTTCTAACCATATTTATTCATCAGTTTCTCTAGTAAACTTACTACCTTTAGTTTTATTTCATCCCAAAAAATCGATGAACTATAACTAGCTTGCTCATCAGTCGGTAAATATGAAACCACACTATCACGAAACTGCTCAAATGTAACAGAAAACAAATTTTCATATGCTTTTTCCAATTTATCTTTTTTAAGTATTTTTAATTCGCCTATTTCAGAATTCGAACTTTTAGGACTTAATATATATAAATCAAAAATATCTCTTGCCTGGACTACAGGTCTTGAAGCAAGTGCAGTTATTTTTTGTATAGTAGTAGATAAAGCATCATAATGTGGTACTATAACAGGAATTAATTTATAAGTACGCAATATAGAATCCGGGACAACATTAACTACTATTCCGTATTTCATACCTCTTCGTGAGAATTCGACCTTGGTAAAGAGATCCTCTCCGGTAAAAGTTACCAAATGGATTTTAAATCTTTGAGTTGTTTCAGTCTGTTTTGCCTTTAGCATATCCGGAATAGAAACTCTCTGTATACCATAAGGTCTTAAATTATCAACAAAATCCTGTGCATCAAGTATTTTTAAAACTGTATCCTGGATAATATCTACTCTTATTCCCGACAGATCAAGGTCCATATCCTCAGAGTACCTGATGCTTCCAAAGAAGAACCGCATGTTTGCTCCACCTTTTAAGGTATAGTGTTTAGGATCAACCTTGCGGCCAAACCATCTTAAAAACTCCAGATGAAATATCTCTCTCTGTTGTAATGAATTATACATAATTATGTATTATAGTTTACTAATAAGTAAATTACAATACATAATTAATTTTTTTTATTATTCCGACGCTTTGACTTCTTTTTTCATCCTTGCTCTATTTCTAAATCATAGCATTAATCCAGATCTCTATCAGTGCTTTAACTCTGCAGATTTTAGCATATTCAAGCAGTCTCTCCAGATTGCGATCCTTACGTTTAAGATATTTAGATAGCCCTTCTTTGGCTATGTCAATTCCCAGCTTATTGCAATTCCTATTAATTACTAAGACGTATATATGAGTTCATAAGATATAAACTCCTCGAATTTGCTTTATTAAAAAAGTACTCGAAAAAATTTTAACGAAATAATGATTTCAATCATTAGTCATCTTTACTTCTTTTCCATTATATTATTCTTTCCGACATATGCCTTGGTAGGGTTGATTATAAGTAAAATAATTCAGGAAATACTAATATTAAATAAGATGGTTACAAATTAAAAAATATCTAATTATCCCCAGAGCCATTGACATAATCATCCAGGAAAGCTTTCCCGTATAAGGGTGCTTTTATTATCAAATCAATATCATCTTCCTTGAACAAAAATGGTTTAACCTGGTTGGCTTGCTGTTTGAGCTCTTTTTCATCCATACTCTTAAGATGTGCTAAGATAGTATCTGAAGTGAACCCCTACAGTTGGATACATATCTAAGATAGTCTACAATAGAGAAA